>NZ_JBQISV010000005.1:0-48150 GCF_056800975.1 Acutalibacter sp. | reverse complement strand
GGCATGACCCGGGAGTTGAAGGAGATTGGCAGCAATATGAACCAGATTGCGTTCATGGCTAACGCCACCGGCCTTGTGGACGAGGGAAAGTATTACGAGGAAGTAATACACCTGCGGGATGCACTGCGTCGGATTGAGCAGGCGGTTACTGGAGTGAAAGATGCTCCAGTTGACTTCGATGAAGAAAGTTAAGGCACGGCACCATGAGCAAGTATATTGTACAAGCTCTCAGTCATATGAGTAAGTGATATGGAGGTGCCGCCTTTGCCCAAGAGTCAGGATTTCAAGATTGTCATGCACTACCCCCAGAATGAAGACGGAATACGCCATCTATCCCAGCGAGTAGCCCAGGCCCATGCAGACGCGGTAATACATAAAGTCAACGGTACGCGGGGTTCCGTCAGAGAAAGAATTGAGTTGATGAAAGCAGTGACCAACGCCGCGAAAAGCGAGCGTATCGTTCCTGCAAATGATGAGCCAAGTCGCTAACAAAAATTAAAAGCTATAACAAACATATTAACACAAATCAAAACAAGGATAGGAGAAAATCTGTCCATGAAAAACTTAATACTGCGGCTTTATGCGTAAAAGTCCCAGAGAGTATTATTGCTCTCCGGGACTTTTGCTTTATAAAATACCCATTAACTCTTTCAGCCACTCCGGCGGGCTTTGGGTGATGGCCAGCAGTTCCCCGTTTTCATACCGCGCCACCTCCACAAATCCGTTGCCATTGTCAAAGAAGCGCGCCTCGTCGCAGTAGGGCAGCACCCTCACAAGGGCCTCGAACCGCCCAGCATACCGCCGCTTCACGTCTCGCTGGGGAATATTGTGCCCACCCTTCCTGACACGGCCCTCAATACGTTGTAAGCTTTCCTCTAAGCTGTCCAATCCAACATAGTAGAGCCTGATGGTGTAGCCTAGCTCCTTTGCCTGCCTGATGGTGCGCTCTGTCCGCGCACCGGCCAGGGTCGTTTCCTGAGTGAAGTTCAGCCCCTTTGTCAAGGACTCGTTTATCTTCTCGACTGCCGCCCGACCACCGGCTCCATAGCCGCCAAGTTTAGCCGACAGCTTGTCCGGGTCGATGATAATACCCAGGTCATCCCGCTCTGCCTTCAAGGCTCCGGTGAGGCTGGACTTCCCGCAGCCGTTTACGCCGCCGATGATGGTATATAGTTTCACAGTGCGTTCCTCCAAAGGTTACTTTATTTTATTATAGCACATGGCTCACGGAATAGAAAGAAAAAGTTTTGCTGTAAAATTCGCGGTTGAATTTCGCAGCGAGATAGTATATACTAAAAAAGGGAGCTGAACAGTATGCCGAACATCAAGCCTATCTCTGACCTGAGAAACTATACCGAAGTTCTGCGGGACGTGGACGTGGGCGCGCCGGTCTTCCTGACCCGCAACGGCCGGGGAAAGTACGCCATCCTGGACATGGCCGACTATGAAAAGCTGCAGGCCTCTATCTGGCTGATGAACGAGCTGGAGAAGGGGCGGCGCTCTGGCGAGGAAAAAGGCTGGTTGACGATAGAGGAAGTTGAGGCCCACTTTCATGAGAAAACTCAGAATGAAGAATAAGCTGCCCCCGGAGAGTTTGTGTCTTTCCGGGGCCTTTTGCTTTATGAGATCAAATATTTTTTCAGCCTCTCCCAGCTTTTCCTACTGACCTTCTTCCTCCCCACCTCCCAATCCCTCACCGATTTCTCCCCGACCCCTGCCAGCTCCGCAAACGCTTTCCGGCTCAACCTCAATCTTTCCCGAGCGGTGCGTATCTGGTCAACTGGTCCATCATAAAGAAACCGGCTATACCCATCTAGCAAATCCTCAACCGGCACTTGGTACAGCTCCGCCAGCTTGTCCACCGCATGGGCTGGATATTCGCGGCAATCCCCGCGCTCCATTTCCTCGTACAGAGTTTGAGAGATACCCACCTGCTGGGCCACCTCTTTCTGCATCAACCCCAGCCGATACCGACACCAACGTAAACGCTCAGGCGCTGTGTGCAGATATTCATACCGCCTGCCTATACCCATTGAAAACACCCTAAACGTATGCACATAAAGCGGCGCACACCTTCTATTCCGGCACATCAGATACCACCCATCTCCCATCGTCACACTTACCCTCCATGCAGAAGTCATGTGAGCATAGGTTTTTCAATACACTTCGACGCATAGCTGGAAAGCCGGATGCCCTTGCCGGGGTCGAAGCTGTCTACCGCTTTAATCAGGCCAATGGCCCCGATAGAGATCAGGTCCTCCTGGTCGCTGCCGTTGACATAGTATTTTTTGACGATATGGGCGACCAGGCGCAGGTTGTGCTCGATGAGGGTCTGGCGGGCGGCGGCGCTGCCCTTAGCCATCTCCTCCAAAGCCTGCTTCTCCTGGGCGCTGGTGAGGGCCCGGGGAAAGCTGCCTGTGCCGGTGACATGGAGCATGACCGCGAACACATGAGAGAACAGGTCGATCAGCTGATTGAAAAGCATTGCCAGCATGTGGCTCACTCCTTCCTATGGTTTTATTCATATGATGAAGTGAGAGAAAAACTGCCTGTACCCTCTTTCAGAACAACAAATCATAATTGACAGGGGTGTAAAACAGCCGCCGGACCTCCTCCGGGTCCCGGGTCTGGCCCAGCACCCACATCAGCTTGGTGACAGTGGACTCCAGGGTCATGTCGTAGGGCTCCAGCAGGCCGCAGCGCTCCTTGACCCGGCGGCCCACCTGGTAGACAGACAGGTCGCTGCCCTCCTGGGGCACCTGGGTGGCAAGCACCACGGTTTTGCCCGCCTGAGCCAGGGCGTCCAGCTGGTCCAGGTACAGGTCGGGGATGCCGCCCACGCCGTAGCTCTCAATAATCAGCCCGTCGCACAGCTGCCCAGAGGCGGCAAAGGCTCCCGGGTCCAGGCCGGGGATGAGCTTGAGCAGCGCCACCCGGGTGTTCAGGCTGTGGGTGAAGGAGGGAGCCCCGCTCTGGGCGCAGGGGATGAACCGCACCACCCGGTGGTCGCGAATCTCCGCGATGTCGGGAAAATTGATGCTGGAAAAGGCGTTGTAGCTTTTGGTGCGGGTTTTGCGGGCCCGGGTGCCTGCAATGACATGCCCCCCGAACACAATGCACACGCCGCTGTCCCCGGAGCAGGCGTAGCGCAGGCTGTCCAGCAGATTCTGGCGGGCGTCGGTGTCCTCCTGGTCAATGGGCTTCTGGGCCCCGGTGAGGACAATGGGCTTGCGGGTATTCTGAATCAGGTAAGAGAGAGCCGCGGCGGAATAGGCCAGGGTGTCGGTGCCGTGGCAGAGGACAAAGCCGTCGTAGCAGTGGTAGTGGTCCTCAATGATGCGGGCCAGCAGCTGCCAGTGCTGGGGGGCAATGTTGGTGCTGTCCAGGTTCAGGGGCTGAATGGCCTCTACCTGACAAAAGCCTCGGGCGTCCGGCACCCGGGCCAGCAGCTGACTGGGGTCCAGGGCAGGGGCAAGGCCGTTCTGGGTTTTGGCACAAGCAATGGTGCCGCCGGTGGCAATGAGCAAAATACGTTTCATAAAAAATCACTCCGTATGGAAATGGTAAGGGGAAAAACACGCGGTCCAGGTGCGTCAGGCGCGTGACAGAGTACGAGACAGCGCTTCACGGCATTGACCTTAAAGTGTGCTCCTATAAGCGTTCGGACGCGCCTTTTTGGCAGACTTTTGCCGGCTTCTGCGCCAAAAACTCTTGAGGTACGCAAGGTACATAAGGATTGCGAGCACAGCCTCTTACTCAGCTTAGGGGAACAAGCTCTAAAACTGTCTTTGCGCTCTGCCGGAAAATGGGGAAAGAAAATCGATCGCCTCCTTTCCTCATGCCACACATTACTATACACCCATTTCCGCCAAAAAGAAAGAAAAAATTCCGCCCGCAGCCGCGAACGGAATTCCTTATTCTTTATATTCACAGCAGGACAACGCCTGCCGCCTTGCACTTCTCTCTGGTCTCCTGGTCCCAAAGGGAGGCCTGGACCTCGCCAATGTGGGCCTTGCCCAGCAGCAGCATACACAGGCGGCTTTGGCCAATGCCCCCGCCAATGGTGAGGGGCAGCTCCCCCCTCAGCAGCATCTGGTGGAAGGGCAGTGCCCGGCGGCTGTCGCAGCCCGCCTCGGTGAGCTGCCGGTCCAGGCTCTCCGGGTCCACCCGTATGCCCATGCTGCTGATTTCCACCGCCACCCCCAGGGGCTCGTGCCAGAACAGCAGGTCGCCGTTAAGCTGCCAGTCGTCATAGTCCGGGGCCCGGCCGTCGTGGGGCTTTCCGCTTTTCAGCTTGCCGCCAATCTGATGGATAAACACGGTCTTGTGCTCCTGGGTGAAACGGTTCTCCCGCTCTTTGGGGGTCAGCTCCGGCCAGCGGTCCTCCAGCTCCTGGGCGGTGGCAAAGGCCACGTCCCGGCACAGCTGGGCGTCCAGGTCGGAAAACTGCCATTTCAGCTCATCCAGGGTGCCGCATATGGCGCTGACAATTTTCTCCACCGTGGCGGTGAGATAGGCCCCGGTCCGGTCCTCCCGGCGGATGACCTTCTCCCAGTCCCACTGGTCCACATAGATGGAGTGAAGATTGTCCAGCTCCTCGTCCCGGCGGATGGCGTTCATGTCCGCCACCAGGCCGTTGCCCGGAAAAAAGTCGTAGTCATGCAGGGCAAGCCGCTTCCATTTTGCCAGAGAGTGCACCACCTGCCCCTCTCCCCCCACAGCGGGAATATCAAAGCCCACCGGGCGTTCGACTCCGTTCAGGTCGTCGTTCAGGCCTGTGGCCGGGTCTACAAACAAGGGGGCAGTGACCCGCTTGAGGTGCAAAGCCGCGCATAGCTTGACCTGAAAGATGTTCTTGATGAGGCCAATGGCCTTTTGGGTGTCGTAAAGGCCCAGGGTGGGGGTGTAGCCGCAGGGGGTGACAGTCATAGGGAGCACATCCAATCTTATGAAACTCCGCCGTCTGGCTTTTTCAAAACCAGGTGGGAAACCGGCGTGTTAAGGTGATTATATCACAGAATATGCAGCTTGTCTATCAAATATTGCAAAAAGATAAAATCAACGCTCTTGATAGGCCTTTTCCAGCAGAGCATAGGTAGAGGGCATCTCGGGGGTGACGGTGAACACCGTGGCAGCGCCATAATAATCCCGGCGGCTCATGAACAGCTTTTTGCCCGCCGCGGGCTCCACAGAGTTCCCCTGCTCCGAAAACTGGTAGAGAAGGCCCCCTTTGGCTGTAAACCCGTCCCTGCCCTCATAGCGCAGCCGGTATATGGTCTCCTGGTTCTCTGTCAGCCAGCTGTAGGTGGAGCAGCGTCCGGCTTTCAGGTCCTCCCGCAGAGCGGCCTCCACCTTTTCCGAAAAGCCTTTGGGGAGCTCCGCCAGGTCTATAGGGTTCTGGGGGGACTCGTCGGTGGTCTCAAAGGGCCAGTGGTAGTCAGTCCAGGCGTCCTCCGACTGCTCCATCTGAATCTGCTCTACATGGGACAGGGCCTGGGACGCGTTGACGGGAACCACGCTGTCGATATACTCCTCCGAGCGGGTAATCTCCTCAATCAAAGCCTGACACTGATCAAACAGGGCTTGGCTCTCTGGGTTGGGCCTGCTGTCCCAGCTCAAGCTTCGGTAGACCCGCGCGTTCAGCGCGAGATGGCCCAGCTCCTGGGCGGGGTAGGCGTTACGCCCGGGCAGGTAGGGGTACTGGGCGGCGCGCTCCACCTGCAGCCACTGGCTCCACAGCTCTTTCACCCGGGCCAGCAGCTCCGGGCTGGTGATGCCAGGCTGCAGCTGCTGAAGCTGCTGATTTTTTTTGCCGGGCCCGGTCTTCCTGTCTGTCACCGGGCTGCCGTCCGTAATAATCGTCCTGAACTCCTGGCTCCCGTCCACCTGGGCGCAGATCACCTCCTCCCAGTCCACAGGCTGGTCTCCCGTCCCGCCAAAGCCGGTGGAGATAAACCCCAGGCCCAGGGCTGTCAGCCCCACAGAGACTGCCAGGGGCGCCCAGTGCCGGAGCAGGCCCTTCAGGCTGTGGCGGTAGAAGGCCTCGGTGGCTGCCCAGACCAGAGCCAGCGTCAGCGTCATGCTCCCCAGGGTAAGGGGGATGCCCCAGCCGCCCCAGGTTTCGTAGTAGGCCATTTCGGCCATGTGATAGCCCACAAAGGCCGCGGCGCACAGGGCAAGCCCCACCCGGATGAGAAGCTCGATAGGGCGGCACCGCCGGGGCATGCCTGCGTTCTCGCTTTTGCGGTGGCAGTACAGCCAGTATGCCCCGGCCCCCAGCAGCAGGGCAAACCCGGCCATCCACACCAGCAGCGGGCCAATGCCCTCCTGGTTTGTGGGTAGGAATACCAGCGCAAGCGGCGGGGAGCCTGCCACGGTGGGATTGTTCGGGTTCGGGCCCAAAAGCGAGGGCATCCAGGGCAGGGTAATAGAGGCCAGCGCATTCCAGGACAAAAGCAGCGCCGGCCAGAGCAGGGCCAGCACTCCGGTGTTCAGGGCGTACTCAAGGTAAGTGCCGCTGGCCGCTGTGATCAGGAAGCAAAAGGCCAGGGTAGCCGCGCCTAAAATCAGGAGGACGGCCACAGTCGGCCATTCCGCATGGTTGCTCATGGGATAGAGTATTGTGATCCCCGGGCGCAGCCCAAGGGCCACCACAACCGGCGCCCACAAAGAGGCCAGCGTGGGCAAAAGGCTCCCCCAAAAGCGGACGCCCCGGCTCACAGGCATGGCCTCAATCCAGTCGGACTGGGCGCGGCCAAAGCACTCGCTGAGCAGCCAAGCTGGCATGACAAAGGAGTAGGCCGCCATGCAGGCGCTCAGGACTATCAGAGTTTCCTGCGGGCTGGCCAGGGGCACAAGGGTCCCCAGAACAAACAACGCCCAGTATGCCAGACTGACCGGCAGGCCCCGCCGGAGCTGCCAGAGGCACACCCGCCCCAGGTCATGCATTCTACTTGCTGAGTATGTTTTCGATGTCATAGCCAGACGCCTCCATTTCACTGATAAATACTTCTTCCAGAGACAGCGGAACCATCTCCCGGAAGCTGGGAGAAAACTCCTCCACTGCCGCCAGCACCTCCTCCTGGTTGCCCCTTGCCACAAAGGTGACCAGAGAGCCGCTGACCTCCCAGTTGGTGACGCAGAGCTTTTGCTTCACATCCTCCAGGCGTGGCATTTGGGGGAACACAGCCTGCACCCGGCACAGGCTCAGGCGCATGTCGTCCAGGTCCTGCTCCAGCACCAGTCCCCCCTTGTGCAAAAGGGCCAGGGTGTCGCAAAAGTCCTCCAGCTCCCGCAGGTTGTGAGAGGCCAGCGCCACAGTCATCCGCCGGTCCGCGGCCTCTTGGGCCAGCAGCTTTTTCACCAGCTTGCGCACCACCGGGTCCAGGCCGTCGAATACCTCGTCCAGCAGCAGAAGCTCCGGGCGGCTTGAGAGGGCCAGAATCAGCCCCGCCTGCCGCCGGTTCCCCTTGCTCAGCTTGCGGTAAGGGGCGGCTTCATTCACAGGGAACAGAGCGCACAGCTCCTCAAACCAACGCTGGTCCCAGTTGGGGTAAAATTTTGCCTGAACCTTCCCCAGGTCCTTCAGGCAGCTGTGGGCAGGGAGCCATTGCTCATCCGGCAGAAACCGCAGCCGGGCTTGAAGCTCCTGGTTCTGCCAGGGAGAGCCTCCGTCCACCAGAGCCTCTCCCCCATCCGGCCGGTAGACGCCTGCCAGTATGCGCAGCAGGGTGGACTTCCCCGCCCCGTTGGAGCCTACCAGCCCAAAGATGCTGCCCTTCTGCACGGTCAGGCTGACTCCGTCCAGAGCTGTTGTCTGGGAAAAACGTTTGCACAGCTGTTTTATCTCTATCATGCTCATTCCTCCTTTTCCGGTTTTTCCAGCGCCGGGTCCTGGAATACTGCAAGCAGCGTCTCCCGGCTGACGCCGCAGTCCACAGCCTCGGCAACGGCCTGGCGCACCTGGGCCAGAGCTGCGGCGCGGCGTTTTTCCAGCACTGTTTGAGGCTGCGTCAGAAAAGAGCCCTTGCCCGGCACAGAGGCGATTACCCCATCGTGCTCCAGCATGGCATAGGCCCGCTGCACGGTGTTGGGGTTTACGCCCAGCTCTTTGGCCACCGCCCGCACCGAGGGCAGCTGGCCGCTCTCTCCAAAGGCTCCGGCCGCCCCTAGCTTTACTACGCTGCGGTAGATCTGCTCAAAGATTGGCAGGCCGCTTTTGTAGTCGATCCGGAACAATCTTACCACCTCCAACTGTTCTATATCAATTAGTACAGTTAAAGCATACACCCGACACGACGGTTTGTCAAGAGGGAGGAGTGAAATTTTTTATTTGCAGGGCCGGGCAGTCAAAAAGCCAGTGGTGCGGGCTGGCTTACACCCTGCCAACCTAGAAGGCCGGACGTCCAGCTCTGCGGCATGGGCGCATAGTTTTATAAAGCAAAAGAGCCATGAACCACCGACTATCGGTAGCTCATGGCTCTTATATATTCACTTCTATGTCGTGCTTGCAGGCCTTGCAGCGGTATTTCAAATGCTCAATTCTGGTGTTGCTGTACATTGGGAACAGGGCTTTTCCGCAGTGGGGGGAGCAGTGCCAGCACTGGCCTCTTACCTTACGTATCATAAAATTTTCTTCCAACAAATTTTTGGGTCCCTCTTGCAAAACAGCGGGAAACTGTGTATAATATAAATGGTTAGGGGACAGCACCAGCACAGAGGCATGTTCCTTTACCCCGTGAGAGCTGCTGTGCCAGCTCTCACTTTTTATATCTTAAGAGCTTTAACAACTTGCCTTTTGACAGAAGCATTAAATCGAATGCATCAATGGAACTGCGTTCCACACGTCTGGCAAGCTGTCGCTCCAAGGCGGGAATATCCATATTTTCCATAGTGTTCAAAACAATTCCTCCTGGGTTGTTTTGAATTTGTTTTATAGCATGTTGTAATTGTTTGTCTGCACTGTTTATAGAAGAAGCGCTTTTTAACTCCCACTGTTTTCCCTTCCAGATAAAATCTGGAGTCTTCTCATTTTTCACTTCTGCTTCTTTTAATAGATTGATATCTCCCCCAAATGTGCTGTGTAACCATTTTGCCATATTAATCTCAGCCTGGTGACCGCTTACATTATACCCGTTTTCATATATAATTTTCCCTTGCCCAGGTGTGGCCTTGCTTATGTAGTGCTCTATTACATTTGTAACAGTCAGCTTGCTTTCTCTCGTCACCTCTCTGGTATCTCCCTTGTCCTGTTTCGCTCTATTATACCAGATTCTGACGTTTTTTCAAGTGTTCTATCCTTCCTGGAAGGTAGAGAATCCCCATACAGCACATTCATCTTCTCCCGCTGCTGGGGCAGCCTAGCCGCCTTGCTGAATGCCTGATACTCCCCAGATCCATACAGCAAAAATCAGCCCGGGGGCAAAAGCTTGACCTTGCCAAGCCTTTTACCCCCGGACCGCGTTTTTATATTACCAGCCGCTCAAGCGGCTTTTAACCTTTACTTGATTTCCCGGCTCTTGACTTCCGCCTTTGCCTTCTCAATGAACTCCTCGGCGCTCATGGCGCCCAGGTCGCCCTCTTTGCGGTGGCGCACCGAAATGCCCGCAGACTCCACTTCCTTGTCCCCCACTACCAGCATGTAGGGGGTCTGCTGCACCTGGGCCTCCCGGATTTTGTACCCGATCTTCTCCGCCCGCAGGTCGCACTCCACCCGCAGGCCGGCCTCCTCCAGCTTGGCGGCGAGGGCCTGGGCATAGGCATGGTGACGCTCGGAGATGGGCAGCACCACTGCCTGCACAGGGCTGAGCCACAGGGGGAACTTGCCCGCCAGATGCTCGGTGATCACCCCGATGAACCGCTCGATGGAGCCCAGCACCACCCGGTGAATCATCACGGGCCGGTGCTTCTGGCCGTCCTCGCCGGTGTATTCCAGTTGGAAACGCTCTGGCAGCTGGCTGTCCAGCTGAATGGTGCCGCACTGCCAGGTACGGCCCAGAGAGTCCGCCAGGTGGAAGTCCAGCTTGGGGCCGTAGAAGGCGCCGTCGCCCTCGTTGATGACAAAGTCCTTGCCCATGCCGGTGATGGCCTGCTTCAGAATGTCCTGGTTCTTCTCCCACTCCTCCACTGTGCCGATGTGGTCCTCAGGCATGGTGGAGAGCTCAATGGTGTAGCTGAGCCCAAAGGTGGAGTACACCTCGTCGAACAGGCGCACAACCTCCTGGATCACGTCCTGCATCTGGTCCGGGGTCATAAAGATGTGGGCGTCGTCCTGGTTAAAGCAGCGCACCCGGAACAGCCCGTGCAGGGTGCCGGAGAGCTCATGCCGGTGCACCAGGCCAATCTCTCCCACCCGCAGGGGCAATTCTTTATAAGAATGGGGCTCGCTGGCATAAACCAGCATGCCGCCCGGGCAGTTCATGGGCTTGACGCCGAAATTGATGTCGTCAATGACTGTGGTGTACATGCTGTCCTTATAGTGGTCCCAGTGGCCGCTGCGCTCCCACAGCTGGCGGTTGAGCATAATGGGGGTAGAGATTTCCAGGTAGCCATAGCGCTTGTGAACCTCCCGCCAGTAGTCCAGCAGGGTGTTTTTCAGCACCATGCCCTTGGGCAGGAAGAAGGGGAAGCCCGGTCCCTCGTCCCGGAGCATAAACAGGCCCAGCTCCTTTCCCAGCTTCCGGTGGTCCCGCTTTTTGGCCTCCTCCAGCATCTGCAGGTGCTCCTCCAGCTGACTGGCCTTGGGGAAGGCAATGCCGTAAATGCGGGTGAGCATTTTCTTGGTGGAGTCCCCCCGCCAGTAGGCCCCGGTGATGGAGGTGAGCTTTACAGCCTTCACCCCGCCGGTGGACATGAGATGGGGGCCGGCGCACAGGTCGCAGAAGTCTCCCTGCTCATAAAAGCTGATCTTCTCCCCATTGCCGCTGTGCTCGTCTATGAGCTCCTGCTTGTAGTCCTGGCCGGACATTTTCTCTTTGGCAGCGGCAGGGTCCAGCTCAAAGCGGGTGAGCGCTATATTCTCTTTGGTGATTTTTTTGATTTCCTCCTCAATTTTCGGCAGGTCGTCAGGAGAGATGGAGGCGGGCAGGTCGAAGTCGTAGTAAAAGCCGTTGTCAATGGCAGGGCCAATGGCGAATTTTGTGCCAGGGTACAGCCGCTGCACCGCCTGGGCCAGAATATGGGAGGCAGTGTGCCAGTAGGCCTTTTTGCCCTCCGGGTCGTCAAAGGTGAGAATTTCCAGAGAACAGTTCTCAGCGAGAGGGGTGCGCAGGTCGCAGACCGTCCCGTTGACCCGGGCGGCGCAGGCAGACTTATACAGCCCCATGCCAATGGACTTGGCGACCTCAGCGGGGGTCACGCCAGCTTCAAACTCCTTGGGCTGACCCTTCAGGTCAATAGTAATCATAAAGCTTTTCTCCTTTCTTGTCTCTGAGACGGGGCTTTGTCACAGAAAGAGAAAACAAAACGCCGCCCCAGGCTGCAAATTTGCTCTCCCTCAAGGGCAGGGCAAATTCTCTCTGGGGCGACGCGACCTTTGGGAAAAAATTCAAGGCGCACCGCGGTTCCACCCGGATTCAAAGAGCAAGACAAAGCAGGTCCCGCTCTTCCTCATGGCTGGCCGGTAACGGGGCCGTCCGTCACGCCTTAGGCGCGGGCCAGGGGGCCGGGCGCGGTTGGCAGAAGCTCAAAGGTGGTGGCCCGGGCAGGCTCCGCTGTCCGCGCTTACAGCCGGCGGCGCGGGCTCTCTGAAGCGGAGCAGAAATGCAGAGGGCGTCCTTATCATAGCGTTTGCCTTATTATAGCGAGAAAAGAGAGCGCTGTCAAGAAGAAAAAAACGGAGGGAGTGTCTAAAGGCAGAGTTAAAGGAAGTCAAAGAGCGAAAAAGGGAGAGCAGCCCCAGGATGGCGGGAGCGAAAACGACTTTTCTGCGCACCAAAGCGGTTATAAGCGCGAACAAAAACAGTAAGAACGGCCTGAAGGTTCTCCAGCTTTCTGGGAAAGCACCTGCTGCGCCGTGCCAAGGTCGGGATGTAGTGCCGCAGGTCAGCGGTGACCCCTTCCACTGTGAAGGTGTCACTTTTGTTATGGACATTGAAGATGTGCTTTCCAGGGAAGATCACGTCCAGATAGCCGCTATACCCATCCGTGCTATACTCCTGAGCCTCTGGGGCCGCATCTACCATCTGCTGGATTGTTCGGGAAGATTTGTCCGCACTCACCACATGACCTACAATTTGTCGTGGCTTTCTGCTCACCATCGTCATGATATAGATATTTTCCCGTGTTTCTGTGCGGGGCTTGCGCTCCAGGAACCAGTACAGCTCATCCAGTTCTACGGTCTCAGACGCGCAGAGGGTTTTGCACTTTTCCACATCATTTTTTGCGCTCTTTTTTTATCCAATTTGTTACATTGGATTTGTTCATTCCCAGTATTTTCCCAACCCCGCGGCCGCTGACCCCGCCGTAGTACATTTTGATCGCCAGTTCCCTAGTCTCTTCCGGATACGCGTGTCTCTTCGGATCTACGGTGTAATATATGCCGCACTCCTTACATCTGCAGCGCCTCGTCCCCGAACCGTTGTACCCGGCCTTGACCTGATTCTCTGTCTTTCCGCATTTCGGGCATTTTTTCCATGCCTCTTCTGTTCTCTTTCTCATATTCCCTCATTATATCATAATATCTCTATTTTGGACGCTCCCGCCTGCCGGGGGAGTGTCCCTTTCGCAGATTTTAATGTAGGGGTGGATATTATCCGCCTACTCCGCGGAAGTACCGGAACCCTAGGAGAGACGGGCGGACACGCTGGCTCGCCTCTGAAAAGTCTCCTGGCCGTGCATCGAATAAAATGCGCGAAAGGGACACTCCCCGTTTCAACACCACCTTGACCCGCCGCCCGGGATGGTGTAAAATGGGGGTATACTGAAATGGGAGGGATCGTCATGAATGTGAATGTCCATTTGGAGATCAGCCGTCTGGTGGAGTATGCTGTCCAGCGGGGCCTGATCGCGCCTGAGGACCGGGCCTGGGCCGCAAACCGGCTGCTGGCCCGGCTGGGCGCCACCGGCTTCTCCCCGGCGCCGGTGGAGGAGCGGCTCCACTGCCCGGCAGAGCCTTTGGAGAGGCTGTGCGCCTGGGCCGCGGAACAGGGCTTGCTGGACCCGGACACCCAGGACGCCCGGGACCAGCTTGACACCGAGCTGATGGCCTGCCTGACCCCCCGGCCCTCGGAGGTGGTGGGCAGGTTCAACGCCCTCTATCAGGAGGACCCGAAAGCCGCCACCGATTACTACTATGACCTGAGCCGGGCCAGCAACTACATCCGGGTGGACCGCATTGAGAAGGACCGCATGTGGACCGCCCCCACCCCCTACGGCGATCTGGTGATCACCATCAACCTCTCCAAGCCCGAGAAGGACCCCAAGGCCATTGCCGCTGCCAAAAACGCCCCCCAGACCGGCTACCCCGCCTGCGCCCTCTGCCGGGAGAACGAGGGCTATCTGGGCAGCGCCAACCAGGCCGCCCGGGGCAACCACCGGCTCATTCCCCTCAGGCTATGCGGGGAGGACTGGTTTTTGCAGTATTCCCCCTATGTCTACTACAACGAGCACAGCATTGTGCTGAGCGCAGAGCACCGGCCCATGAAGGTCAGCCGGGAGAGCTTTGCCCGGCTGCTGGAGTTTGTCACCCTGCTGCCCCACTACTTTTTGGGCTCCAACGCGGACCTGCCCATTGTGGGGGGCTCCATCCTCACCCACGACCACTTTCAGGGGGGCAATTATGAGTTCCCCATGGCAAAGGCCGGGCTGCGGGAGGAGCTCGTCTTTGCCGGCTATGAGAATGTGAAGGCCGGTATTGTCAACTGGCCCATGTCGGTCATCCGCCTGCGGTCAGGGGACAAGGAGGCGCTGGTGGAGCTGGCGGACAGGATTCTTGCCGCCTGGCGGGGCTATAGCGACGAGAGCGCGGATATTCTGGCCTTTACCGGGGACACTCCCCACAACACCATCACCCCCATTGCCCGGCGGCGGGGAGAGGACTTTGAGCTGGACCTGGTGCTGCGGAACAACCGCACCACCGAGGAGCACCCCATGGGGCTGTTCCACCCCCATGCCCAGTACCACCACATCAAAAAGGAGAACATTGGCCTGATTGAGGTGATGGGCCTGGCCATTCTGCCCCCCCGCCTGCTTACCGAAACCGCCCTGCTGGCAGAGGCTCTGGCCCAGCCCGGCAAGGCTTCGGAGATTATGGCCCGGCCAGAGATGGAGAAGCATCAGCCTTGGTATCAGGAGCTGAAGGAAAAGGCCATTCCCGCTGGAGAAGAGGAGCGGGCCATTCAGGTGAGCATTGGGGAGATTTTCGGCAAAATACTGGGCAATGCCGGCGTGTATAAGGACAATGAGCCGGGCCGGGAGGCCTTCCGGCGGTTCTGCGGCTCGGTCCGGTGATTACCAGCTTCCGCCCCAGCGCGGCGGAGCGGCTGCTGGGACTGTTCTTCCCGCCCCGGTGCCTGCTCTGTGACCAAGTAGTGCCGGTAGGGCAGCTGTTCTGTCCTCCGTGCCGGGCCCGTCTGCCGGAGGATTTCCGCCGCCGCAGCCTGACCTTGGAGGACGGCGGCATTCTGCCGGTGGCCTCTGTGCTGGTCTATGAGGAGGGCTTTCGCAAGACCCTGCACCAGCTGAAGTTTCGCGGACAGAAGGGGCTGGCAAGGCCCATTGCCCTGCTGATGGCCCAGGCCGCCGGAACCTATGAGGAGGCCTTCGCCTGTGTCGCCTATGTGTCCATGTACCCGGGGGACCGGCGGAGAAGGGGCTTTGACCACAGCCGCCTGCTGGCGAAATATACGGCGGCAAAGCTGGGCCTGCCTCTGTCGGACGCACTGGTGAAGGTGCGGAAAACCAAAACCCAGCACGAGCTGGACGCGGGAGAGCGGCAGAAGAATCTGCGGGGCGCGTATCAGTGCCGGGAGGACATGACTGGCAGGGCCGTGCTGCTGGTGGACGACATTGTCACCACCGGCGGCTCGCTGGCCGAGTGCGCCCGGGCCCTGAAGGAGGCCGGGGCGGCGCGGGTGTGCGCTCTCTGCGCTGCGGACACCCCTTTGAGACCTAAGAACTTGTACCAATAGGAGTTTGCACCTGCCTTTTCGGCAAATTACACGGTTGACTGTGTTGCAAACCGTGTAATTCCCTCGAAAATCCAGGCACAAATCCTATTGGTGCAAGTTCTAAAAACCAGAGAGGAGACGACGCCCATGGACATGGAAAAAATTGAGCGGGCTGTGAGGGACATTCTGGAGGCAGTGGGAGAGGACCCCCGGCGGGAGGGCCTGGAGGAGACCCCCAGCCGGGTGGCCAGAATGTATGCCGAGATATTCTCAGGCCTGAGTGCGGACCCCTTGGAGCATTTGAAGATTTTTCAGGAGGAGCGCAAGCATGACGAGCTGGTGTTTGTCAAGGACATCCCCCTCTACTCGGTGTGCGAGCACCATCTGCTGCCCTTTATCGGCAGGGCCCATATTGCCTATATTCCCCGGGACGGTAAAATCATCGGCCTGTCCAAGTTCTCCCGGATTGTGGACTGCTTTGCCCGCCGCCCCCAGGTACAGGAGCGGCTCACCGGGCAGATTGCGGACTTTCTGGACGAAAATCTCAGCCCCCGGGGGGTGGCGGTGTTCATTGAGGCAGAACACCTGTGCATGACCATGCGGGGGGCCCGGGCGGCAGGAGCCCGCACCCAGACCTCGGCCCTGCGGGGCTGTATGCACGCCGACGCCAGGGTGCGGGCAGAGGTTATGGCCCTGCTGGGGGGCCGGTGATGGAGGTTAATATCAACGCCTACTGGCAGGCCGTGGCAGCTCAGGACCGGGAGTCGCTGGCCGGGTGGTTTGCCCCTGGGGCTGTTATTCGCTGGCACTGCACCAACGAACGCTTTACCCCGGAGGAATTTATTGAGGCCAACTGCCAATACCCCGGCCAGTGGCAGGGCCGGTTGGAGCGGGCTCTCTGGGCGGGAGACCAGCTGATTACCGTTACTCTGGTGTCTGCGGTGGACGGCTCCCTCTCCTGCCATGTGTCCAGCTTCTTCCGGTTTCAGGAGGGGAAGATTCTCTCTCTGGATGAATACTGGGCAGACGATGGCCCTCCCCCCAGGTGGAGGCAGGAGATGCAGTTAGGAGATAAAATTGTATGACAGAATTTCGCTTTCTTGCCGGGGACAAGGCGTTTCCCCTGACCCGCACCTATGTGATGGGCATTCTGAATGTCACCCCCGACTCCTTCTCGGATGGGGGAAGGTATCTGGACCCGGAAAAGGCCCTGGCCCGGGCCCGGGAAATGGAGGCCCAGGGCGCGGACATTATTGACATTGGGGGCCAGTCCACCCGGCCGGGGTTTGAGGCTGTCTCCCCCCAGGAGGAGTGGGGCCGTCTGCGGGAGGTGCTGCCCGCTGTGGTGAAGCACACCGGCCTTGCCGTGTCTGTAGATACCTTTTACCCCCAGGTGGCGGAAAAGGCCCTGGCCGCAGGGGCGGATATCATCAACGACGTTACCGGCTTCGGGGAGGAGATGCTTCGGGCTGCGGCAGGCTCGGGGTGCGGGTGTGTCGTCATGCACCCGGGCGACAGCGGGGCTTTGCCCCAGGAGAACAGCCGGGATATTCTCCGGGTGGTGCGGGCCTTTTTTGAGGACCGGCAGGAGGCGGCGGACCGGCTGGGCGTCTGCCCCCAGCGGCTGTGCTTTGACCCGGGGGTCGGCTTTGGCAAAACCCTGGAGGAGAATCTGCGGCTCATTGCCCAGGCGGACCGGGTAAAGCTGCCGGGCATGGCCTTTTTGATGGCCGCCTCCCGCAAGCGGGTGACCGGAGCTTTCTGCGGCAATCCTCCCTTTGAGCAGCGTCTGCCCGCCACCCTTGCCGCCCACACCGCCGCCATTCTGGGGGGCGCGGACCTGGTGCGGGTCCACGATGTGAAGGAGGCTGTGCAGGCGGCTCGTATGGCCGACGCGCTGAAAACCATAGGAAAGGAGCCTGTCAATGGATAAAATACAGATCAAGGGGCTGGAAATCTTTGCGTACCACGGGGTGAACCCAGAGGAGAAGGAAAACGGCCAGCCCTTTTTGCTGGACATTACCCTGTGGGCGGACCTGTCCAGGGCCCGCCGCAGCGATGACCTGAACGACACAGTCAACTATGCCGCTGTGCGCAAAACCGTGCAGCGGGTATTCACTGCGGAAAAGTATAACCTGATTGAGCGGGCGGCTCAGGCTGTGTGCGATGGGATTCTGGGGGAGCATCCCCAGGTGGAGGAGGTCCGCGTCACCCTGAAAAAGCCGGAGGCTCCCATGAACGCTGTGTTCGACTATGTGGCGGTGGAGGTGGCTGAAGCCAGGCCGAAGGGAGGCGGCGGACAATGAAGGCTGTTCTGGGCATTGGCACAAACCTGGGGGACCGGGAGGACAATCTGGCTCAGGCCTTCTCCCGGTTGGAGGCGCTGCCGGAGACCGAGCTGCTGGCGATCTCCAATATTTACGAGACCGCCCCCTTTGATGTGGTCTCAGAGCAGGATGACTACTTGAACTGCTGCGTGCTGCTGGACACTGCCCTGGACCCGGAGGCTCTGCTGGACCAGTGCCTGGCCATTGAGACAGCCCTGGGCCGGGTGCGCACCGAGTACCACGGGGCCAGAACCATAGACATTGACCTGCTGCTCTGCGAGGGCTTCGCCAGCCATACCCAGCGGCTGACCGTGCCCCACCCGGGCATTCTGCAAAGGGCCTTTGTGCTGGTCCCTCTGTCGGACCTGTTCCCTGTGCACAAAGGACTGGGGTTTGACTTTGCCCAGGCCTACCAGGCGGTGGACAAGTCTGGGGTGCGGCTTTATAAATAGGTTAGGAGCTTGAAAATGGATATTGTATACAGAAAGCTGGCAGCGGAGGAGCTCAGTCCTGAGCTGCTGAAGGACTTCCGGCGGTTCCAGCGGGTCAAACGCTGCTGGCGCAAGGAGGAGGGGCAATGGCTGCTGAAGGACATTGCCTTTATTGACGACTGGGACCAGGAGGACCACCGCCGGGTATGCGGCCAGCTGCAGGGGGTTCTTGCCAGCGGCGGCTGCGCCTGGGGGGCCTTTCAGGCCGGGTCGCTGAAGGGCTTTGCCAGTGTGGACGGCCGGCTCATCGGCTCCCGGGGGCAATATGCGGTGCTGGCGGAGATGCATGTCTCTGAGGAGCTGCGGGGCCGGGGGCTGGGACGGCAGCTCTTTGCCCGGGCCGCAGAGGAGGCCCGGAACCTGGGGGCAGAGAAGCTGTATATCTCCGCCATGTCTGCCGAAGAGAGCCAGGCCTTTTACCGGGCCATGGGCTGCGTGGAGGCCCAGGAATATGACCCGCCCCATGTGGAGAAGGAGCCCTGCGATGTACAGATGGAATACCTTCTCTAAAACCTCTTGCATCAAGAGAACTACTTTTGTCAAAATGCGACAAAGTTTTTGTTGGGAAGTTCTGGAAATTCAGCGGACCACTCTGCTTGCAGGCTGGTCCGCTTTGTGGTATAATGTGCTCTGACAAGCATGTGGAGAAGCGCTAAAGTGCGCTGTTTTGCACAAGTATTGGCTTTCTCCGGGCCGGTTAAGGCTGTGTCTTTTCAAAAAAAGGACGGTTCGAGAAGGGACTTGAAAATTTCTTTTGGGGAAGGAAGGTAGATATTTTATGGCAGGCAAGCTCTCCTCGCTGTTTGCGGCCCAGGACATGACCGTGGGCAGCCCCACCAAAAACCTGATCCGGTTTTCGGTGCCGCTGCTGATTGGCAACCTGGCCCAGCAGCTTTACAGTACGGTAGACTCGATTGTGGTGGGAAACTATGTAGGCGATAGCGCTCTGGCGGCTATTGGAGCCAGCGGACCAGTGCTCAACCTGCTGCTGGTGTTGTTTATGGGCGTTGCGGTGGGGGCCAGCGTAATGGCCTCTCAGTATTTTGGGGCCAAAGAGCGGGACAGCCTCTCTCAGACCATTGGCACCACCATCACCGCCACTTTGGCCTGTACGGCCTTTGTCATGCTATTGGGGCCCATCATCACCCGGCCTGTGCTGACCATGCTGGACACCCCCAGCGACATTCTGGACATGGCCTGCGACTATATGATCATTCTGTTTTTGGGCTTTTTGGGCAGCGCATTTTATAATGTCATCTCCGGCGTTCTGCGGGGGCTGGGGGACTCTATTATGCCCCTGGTGTTTTTGCTGGTGGCCTGTGTGCTGAACATTGGCCTGGACGTGTGGTTTGTGGCCGGGCTGCGCATGGGCGTGGCAGGGGCCGCGTGGGCCACCATTATCTCCCAGTTGATCTCTGGCGTGCTGTGTATGGTGCGGCTGCTGCGTATGAAGGAGCATTTCACCATCACATGGCGCAGTCTGTGGCCTAAGGCAACGTATGTGATGCGGCTGTGCAAGCTGGGCCTGCCCAGCGGCCTGACCCAGGCAATTTTCTCCCTGGCCATGATCATTGTCCAGAACCTGACCAACTCCTTTGGCACAGTGGTGCTGGCGGCAAACACTGTGGTCATGCGGGTGGACGGCTTTGCCATGATGCCCAACTTTACCTTTGGCTCGGCCATGACCACCTACACCGGCCAGAACATGGGCGCGGGCCGGCTGGACCGCACGGAGAAGGGGGCCAAGTCCGGGATGATTATGGGCGTATCCGTGTCCATTGTGCTGGTGGGGCTGATCCTGCTGTTTGGCAAGAATCTGATTCACCTGTTTACCAGCACCCCGGAGGTAATCGACCTGGGCCAGCGTATGCTGTACACCCTGGCGGTGGGGTACATAGCCATGTCGGTGACCCAGATTCTCTCTGGCGTAATGCGTGGGGCGGGCGACACTATGACGCCTATGTGGATCTCTGTCATCACCACAGTGATTGTGCGGGTTCCTGTAGCCTATGGACTGGAACTGCTCACCCGGCCTGAGGGCGGGGTTATGGGCTCAGGTACGCCGGACCCGTTGTTCCTGTCGCTTTTGATCTCGTGGGTAGTGGGGGCGCTGCTGACGGTGGCTGCATATCTGCGGGGCAGTTGGAAGAAGAAGGCGATCACCAAAGCCGCGCAATCCAACCGCTAAAGCCCCTCTCGCGGGCGGAGAGCCAGAGCGAAGAAGAACAAGGGTGCGCGAATAAAAAGTTTCGTCCACCTTTACAAAGGTGGCAGAGGTTTGGGGACAGAGTCCCCAAGGTCTTGACCTTGACCTTAAAACGGCGGCGCAGAAAACAAAAGCGCGAGGTACGAGTTTGCTCCCACAACACAGTTTGGGACGGGGTAAGGCTGCGCCGCCGTCGACTGGCCGAAGGCAAGTCGGAGCGCGGTCGACCGCAGGAAGACCAGCGTCCCTCTCGCTGCCGGCTGAAACAGAACGAAAGGGCCCAGCGAGCGCAGACGCGGGCCCTTTGCGGCTGCGGAAGGTTTGCGGAGCAAAAGCTTCCGAGCGACCCTTTTTAGAGCGTTAAAAACAGAGCAGAAAGCCTCTCCTTTCAGGCCCAGGGTATGTCCGAGGGCCAAAGGGGAGGCTTTTGCTTCCCCAAACCCATGCCCACAGGAAAATCTGTCCCGCACCGTTTGATTTCTATAACTGCCGGGCTTGCAACCCAGTCTCATTTCCGCTATAATAAGGGAAAAAGGAGGCCCGCCATGAAATCCTACATCATCCATATGCTTCGCGCCATGCCCAGCCAGGGCACTCTGGAGGGCCGCTATATCGGCCGCACCCAGTCCCCGTTGGCCATGAGCGCCGTGGCCCAGCTGGCCGGCTACAAGCGGGAATATGTTTACCCCCAGGCTGAGCTCCTGTGCGCCAGCCCTGCCGTGGCCAGTGTGGACACCCTGAAAATTCTATACCCCCAGGCCCAGCCCGAGGTGGTGCTGGACCTGGCGGAGTGCGACTTTGGCGACTGGGAGAACAAAACCGCCGCTGACCTGAAGGGTGACCCCCGCTTTGCCCAGTGGCTGGCCGGACAGGCTGTCCCCCCAAACGGCGAGAGCGGCCAGGTGTTTTTTGCCCGGGTATGTAAGGGCTTTGAGCTGCTGGTGGAGAACCTGATGGGCCGGGGAATCGGTGAGGCCGTGCTGGCCGCCCCGGCAGGGGTGATGACCTCCATTCTGGCCGGCTATGGCCTGCCCCGGGGCCAGCCCCAGGACTGGCTGTGCGACCCAGGCTTCGGCTACTCGGTGCGCATTACCCCCAGCCTTTGGATGCGCCAGCCGGTGATGGAGGTCTTTGGCCGGACGCCGGAGCCGGTAAAATAATCCAAAGCCTGAGAAATTTGGTGAATTCCCCTTGACAAATCCTCTGATGGGTGCTATACTAAGCATGTATTCTGATAGCACGAAATGTACTCACAGTTTCTGTAAGTCATGGGGCGTCTGATGATTTACACAAGCTGTGAGTTCTTCCAAGGGCCTGTTCCTTGCGCTATATGGCAGAGAGGCAGGTCTGAGTCAGGGGAGCGCCGGACCTCCGGAGTACCCGGGGCCGGGAAACCGGTCTGCTAGCGGGATGCGAAACATTCTCTATGGAGGTGCCGAACATGAACGGTACAGTTAAGTGGTTCAACGCAGAAAAGGGCTATGGATTCATTTCCAACGACGAGGGCGGCGAGGACGTTTTTGTGCATTTCTCCGCCATCCAGGCTGACGGCTTCAAGACCTTGGAGGAGGGCCAGAAGGTCACCTTCGAGACCGAGCCCGATCCCAAGAACAGCGAGAAGCTGCGTGCGGTGAACGTCGTTAAGCTGTAAGCCAATACGACACACAGACCGAGTTCTGCCAACAGGCGGAGCTCGGTTTTTGTTTTTCCAGATGCGGGTAAGTGCGCTGATGCCAAAAGGAACAGTACCGATGGGTCGTGTGGCATTTTCGCCAACCCTGAGTCTGTTGACAAAGTCCCAAGTGAACCACTCTCGTGGGCAAAACGCGCAAGGAAACAATCAAAATGATTGTTTCTCTTTTGCAATGGCCGCATTTTTGCAGTTCAGAGCTTGTTTGAAAACTCCGGAATACGGTCTGTTTTGATCAGAAAGCGACGTTTCGGAAGCAAAAATGCCAGTTTTTCTCGTGAAACCACTCGTGCCTGGCCCAAAATCCAGCATTTTTTGGTTTCCAAGCAGACTTTTGGTGCAGTATGGGGTGAGCCAATTGTTACCAGTGGGTAAAAAACAGGCTTTCGCATAAAGGGTAACTGGTAAATCCGGTCCATGTCGGACCGCACCCCGAATATCCCTCTTAAGCCCTGTGTTCATAGTGAGGGATTGCATAGGGGTGAACCTTTTTCGTCAGAGGGCAGGAAATTTTTGCTGTTAACCTGGCGGCTTGTTAAGAAGATTTATCGCCCTCTGACGGGGAAATTACGGGAGCGTTCAGAAAAGTTTCGTCCACCCTTTCAATGGTGGTAGAGTTCTCAGGGGCAAAGAAGCCGCCGGAGGCCATTCCATCGGCATAAACTGCTGAAAATTCAGGCTTGACAAATCTCTGTCTGTCCGATATAATGTAAGAATATCAGGAAAGACTGTGACGGGAAGAAGGCGGCGCGATATGCCTCTCAGAGAGTCTGCGGGCGGTGCGAGCAGACAGGCGGCGGGCTGCGAATACTGATCCCCGAGTCTCCCGGCCCAACCGTGCTGTGCGGCAATGCGCGGCCTTAGTAAGCCAGGGACGTGTGGCGGCGTTATACGCCCGGCCTTGTCAGAGGCTTTGAGCGCGTTGGCGTAAGCTGGCGCGGAACACGGGTGGTACCGCGGTAATTGTACTTTGCGAAAGCCAGCGGCTTGTGCGCTGTCTTTGCAAAAAGTATGGATTTTCGCCCCGGATGCTTTCATACTATGGAAGCGCCGGGGCTTTTTTATGCCGCAGTCCTCCCGCGCCCGCTGGGCCGCACACCAGAGGAAAGGATGGTTTTTCATGCCTGATTGGGACCCCCAACAGTATCTCAAATTTAAAAAGGAACGCACGCAGCCTGCCCTCGACCTGGCCGCCCGGCTGGAACTGTCCCCCGCAAAAGCCCTGGACGTGGGCTGCGGGCCCGGCAACAGCACCCAGGTGGTGGCGGAGCGTTTCCCTCATGCCCAGGTGCTGGGGCTGGACGCCTCGGCCAGCATGGTCAGGGCGGCGCACCGGGCCCATCCTCAGCTGGAATTTATCCAGTGCGACGTGAGCAGCGAGCTGGACCGCCTGCCCCATGATTTTGACCTGGTGTTCTCCAACGCCTGCATTCAGTGGGTGCCGGACCACCCTTGTCTGCTGCCCAGGCTGCTGGACCTGCTGAAGCCCGGCGGCGTGCTGGCGGTGCAGGTGCCGGTCAACTTCAAGGAACCCATCCATCAGATCATCTCCCGCACAGTGGAGCAGGAGGAGTGGCGGGAGCGCATCCCCTATCACCGAAGCTTTTACACGCTGACAGCAGAGGCGTATTTTGACCTGCTGGCCGGGTGTGCCCGGGACTTTACCATGTGGGAGACTGTATACATGCACCGGCTGCCCAGCCATCAGGCCATAATGGACTGGTACAGCTCCACCGGGCTGCGGCCCTATTTGGAGGCTGCGGTAGACGAGGATGCCCGGCAGGGCTTTTATGAGGAGGTCTTCCGGCAGGTGAAGGAGGCCTACCCGGTGCAGGAAAACGGCGAGATAATTTTCCGGTTTCCCAGGCTGTTCTTTACGGCGGTGAAGCCATAGCAGCGAGCGCAGGCGCGCTTGCGCGTCTGCCGGCCATTTTGCGGAGCAAAAGGGTCAAAGCCGCGCGCCGACAGGGGCGTGGCTGCGAGCGTCCCCTCTTGCTTTTTGCAGGTTCATTCACTTTATTTTTTTCTTGGTAAAATCCATTTTGAGTATAGAAAGGAAAGATTCCCATGAACCTCAGCTATAAAAAGTACAAGCCCTTTCAGCCCATTGCTCTGCCCGACCGCACCTGGCCGGACAAGACCATCACCAAAGCCCCTGTCTGGTGCAGCGTGGACCTGCGGGACGGCAACCAGGCTCTGGTCAACCCTATGAACCTGGAACAGAAGCTGGAATTCTTCCAGATGCTCTGCGATATCGGCTTCAAGGAGATTGAGGTGGGCTTCCCCTCCGCCTCTGAAACAGAGTATGAGATTCTTCGGGCTCTGATCGACCAGAACCGTATTCCGGAGGACGTGACCATCCAGGTGCTGGTCCAGGCCCGGGAGCATCTGATTCGCAAGACCTTTGAGGCCATTGACGGGGCCAAAAATGTGATTGTTCACTTCTATAACTCCACCTCTACCCTCCAGCGCAAGGTGGTGTTCAACACGGACATGCAGGGGGTCATCGACATTGCGGTGGAGGGGGCTAAGCTCATCCGCCAGCTCACCGAGGAAATTACCGCTAACAGCGATATCAACATCCGATATGAGTATTCTCCCGAGAGCTTCTCCGGCACAGAGATGGAGAATGCGGTGCTCATCTGCGACCGGGTGTTGGAGGAGCTGGGCGCGACCCCGGAGAACAAGGTAATCATCAACCTGCCCAACACCGTGGAGATGTCTACCCCCAACACCTATGCCGACCAGATTGAATATTGCTGCCGCCATATGAAGCGCCGGGACAGCGCCATCATCAGCCTGCACCCCCACAACGACCGGGGCACTGCCACTGCCGCCACGGAGCTGGGGGTAATGGCCGGGGCCGACCGGGTGGAGGGCACTCTGTTCGGCAATGGCGAGCGCACCGGCAACTCTGACATTATGAACCTGGCCATGAATCTGTACTCTCAGGGCGTGGACCCGGAGCTGGACTTTAGCCACATGAACCATGTCCGGGAGGTCTATGAGCGCTGCACCGAGCTGAAGGTTCACCCCCGGCACCCCTATGCGGGCCAGCTGGTATTCACCGCCTTCTCCGGCTCCCACCAGGACGCCATCAACAAGGGAGTAAACTTTATGCAGAAGGAGCAGTCTCCCTACTGGGAGGTGCCCTATCTGCCCATTGACCCGGCGGACCTGGGGCGGCAGTATGAGCCCATTATCCGCATCAACAGCCAGTCGGGCAAGGGGGGCGCGGCCTTTATCATGCACCAGAATTTCGGTTACATTCTTCCCAAAGCCATGCACCCTGAGTTCGGGAAGTTGGTGAAAAAGGCCTGCGACCAGGCAGGCCGGGAGATCAGTCCTCAAGAGGTGTTTGATATTTTCAACGCCGAATATCTCACTGTGGCCGAGCCCTATAACCTGCTGACCTACAAGATCTTTGAGGAGGACGGCGGCGACGGAAGGGTGATTGTGGACTTTGAGGGCACGGTGCGGCATGACGGGGTTAGCAAGGCCATTTCCGGCAAGGGCAACGGGCCTATCGACGCTTTCTTCAACGCCATTGGCTCCATTGGGCTGGACCACTACGAGTTTGTGTCCTACAGCGAGCACGCCATTTCCACCGGCGCCGACTCCAAAGCAGTGTCCTATATTCAGCTGAAGCATGACGGCGAAACCCTGTTTGGCGTGGGGACGGACAGCAATATCAGCATTGCCTCCATCAAGGGCATTATCTGCGCCATCAACCGGCAGCTGCAAAAGCAGTAAACGACAGAGGAGCCCGGCCTCTGTCCCGGAAGCATTTTCTAGGGCGTGTTCCCATAACCTGAGTATGCTTTTTCGCAGATTTTTGGCGCAGAAGATGGTAAAAGTCTGTCAAAAAGACGCTTATGGGAACATGTTCTAATTCAAAACAGTCAAGAGCCAACCGCTCCGCCTGATGGAGCAGTTGGCTCTTTCTCTCTGTCCGGCGGACAGCCCTACTTCTTGGGCAGGTCCTCCTGGGCTGTCACATACTCATACAGCAGTTGGTCCTCCCTGCTGTCCAGTCCTTCATGGCTGACAATCTCGTCACCCAGATCGATCCAGCCGTAATTCTCCCCGCAGGCGGGCCAATAGGGCAGGCCCTCGCCGTTGGGGTCTCCCCCCTTCATGAAGTTGGCCCAGTAGCTGCTCATCTGGTCCGCCAGCTTCACGTCATACTCTGTCCAGGGGCGCACCGGGGGCACATTGCTGGCCCCGCTCTCTCCCACCCGCAGAGAGGCAAAGGTGTACCACAACTCGGCAGAGTGCCAGGCCATCATCAGGTCCGGGTCCCGAAGGGGGTTCCGCTTGTCGTCGGGCACACTGGGGGTGACATGGGAGAAAATATAGCTGTAGGTCTTCGCCTCCGGAAATTTTTGGGCCCGGTACTGGCCAAAGCAGAGGTTTTTCATATTGCCCCCAAAGCCGGTGATTCCCGCTGCCGCCAGCCGCTTTGACAGGGCGTTGGCCTCCCCGTCCGCCACAGGATAGGCGTTTTCAAAGTCGTACTTGTTATAAAGCGCCTCGCCCAGCACCTCTCTGGCTCTGGCGTAGAATTCTGCCGCAGTGTGAAGGGGAGCGCCCCCCAGCTCAAAGCCCTTGGACATCACGCACTCGCCATAGTTGCCTCCCACCAGATAGTCCAGCCGGCCCGCGTACTGGTCAAAGCTGACCGCAGCATCCTGCTCCGGCACCCACTGGCCGTCGAACACCATATTGCCGGGCTTTCGCACCGGGTGGCTGGCCGGCACATTGAACCGCTCTCTGTCCGCAGCGCGCAGCTCCTCCAGAGAGACGTCCTCCGGGAAGCCCAGGCTGCGAAGGAAGGCCGTGCCCTCAGCCTCCGCCTGAGACATGGTGGGGTAGAGGCCGGTCCAGTTCAGGCAGCTTTGGTTGATGACCCGCCTGACCTTGCCCGCCGCTTTGGGGCACCTGGCCAGAGCCCCGGTTTTGGTGGTGCCGCCGGACTGGCCCCCAATGGTGATATTGTCCGGGTCTCCCCCAAAGGCGGCAATGTTCTCTCTCACCCAGTCCAGAGCCTTGACCTGGTCCATCAGCCCGTAGTTGCCGCTGACGCCGCCCTGCTCTGCGGAGAGCTGGGGCAGGGACAGGTAGCCGAACACATTCAGCCGCTGGCCCACCGACACCACCACAATGCCCTTCTTTGCCAGCACGGTGGGGTTGAACTCCACCTCGTAGCTATAGCCGGTGGACAGCCCGCCCCCGTGGAACCACATATACACCGGCCGCTTCTCCTCCGGACCTTGGGCGCAGGTAGCAATATTCAGGTAAAGACAGTCCTCACTGTAGGGAGGGAAACCCATGTAGTAGAAGTCAGAGGCCCAGGGCTCAAAAGACCAGCCCCCCAGAGTGGGCTGGACCGGCCGGGGGCCGTAGGCGGCGCAGTCCCGGACCCCCTCCCAGGGGGCGGGGTCCTCGGGGGGCCGCCAGCGCAGCCTGCCCACCGGAGGCGCGGCATAGGGAACCCCCTTAAAAAGCAGCACGTTCTCCTCAACAACACCCCTGACCTGACCATAGCTGGTTCTGACGGTTTCCAATGCCATTTCGCATACCTCCTAATATTTTTTCACTCCCGGCAGCCTCCGGTCCGCAGAAGGGCAGGGACGCGGCAGGGGGACGCTCTGTCCCAGAACAGCCCTGTTCTGCTGCCCGCTGTCATGTTTTATAAAGTATACCATAATTTTAGCCCTTGCGCAAGCGATTTTTCTAACACAATCTCTAATCTTTTGCCTGTGTTTAGGCTGTCTGCCCTTTTTGACAGGGTTTGGGGGAGGGTGTCAAAAAAGTTGCTCTTGCAATTATCTCCCGCAGACCTTATACTTAATATGAGAAAAAATAAAGCGGCCGTGTGATTTCCGGCAGAGAGGAGACAAACATTTATGACAGCAGCAAAGGGCCGGTGGTTCGACAAATACTGGGTAAGGGACAGGGGCTTTTATAAAAAGGTGGTCCTGATTCTGATCCCGATCGTGTGCCAGTCCATCATCAACCAGGGCGTGAACATGATGGACACCATTATGGTGGGCAAGCTGGGGGAGGCCTCCATTTCCGCCTCCAGTCTGGCCAATCAGTTCTACAATATTTTCGTCTTTCTGTGTATGGGCATCAGCGCGGCGGGGCTGGTGCTCTCCAGCCAGTATTATGGCGCCAAAGAGCTGAAGACCGTCCGCCGGGTGTTTGACCTGGTATTGCAGATTGTAATAGCGGGGGGCACGGTTTTCGCCATTATTACCTTCCTGCTGCCCACCCAGATCATGAGCATCTTTACCACAGAGGCGGACGTGATTGAGCTGGGGGCCCAGTATTTGCGGGTGACGGCGTTGATCTATCTGCCTCACGGCATCAGCCTGGTGCTCTCTAATGTACTGCGCTCCATTGGCAACGCCAAGCTGGGGCTCTATGTGTCCATTGCCTCGTTTATTGTCAACATTGGGGCCAACTACATTTTCATTTTCGGTAAATTCGGCGCGCCGGCCCTGGGGGTTATGGGGGCGGCGGTGGGCACCCTCATTGCCCGGGCGGTGGAGCTTCTGTTCTGCGCCATCTACCTGCTGAAGTATGAGAAGGTGCTGCAATACCAGCTGCGGGGGCTGCTGAGGCTGCCCGGCAAGGCCCTGCTCAGCGAGTTCCGGCGGCTGGGCATGCCCGCTATTGTCTCCGACTCCCTTCTGGCTCTGGCGGCCAGCATTACCTCCGTCATACTGGGGCATATGGGCAAGGAGATTGTCTCTGCCTATGCCATTGTCACGGTAATGGACCGGATGGCCACTGTGGCTATTCAGGGGGCCACCAGCGCCGCCGGGGTGGTGATTGGCCAGACCGTGGGAGAGGGCGAGTTTGAACGCGCCCAAAAGGAGGGCTGGACCTTCCTGATTCTGTCTGTGGCCATTGGTATTTTTGGGGGCATTCTGGTGCTGGTGCTGGGAGAGTGGTCCATCGGCCTGTATGAGATTGCTCCCTCTACTGTAGAGCTCACGGTTTACATGATGCAGGCCAGCGCCATCATCGTGTTCTTTCAGGCCGTGCAGAGCGCTCTGTCCAAAGGCATTCTCCGGGGCGGCGGAGACACCAAGTTCCTCATGGTGGCGGACATTATCTTTCAGTGGGTGGCCTCCATCCCCCTGGGCGCTCTGGCGGGGCTGGTGCTGCACCTGCCCGCCGCTTTGGTGCTGATTGCCCTGCGCATTGACTTTATCATCAAATCCGTGTGGCTGGTGTTCCGGCTGAAAAGCGGCAAATGGATTCACCGGGCGAAAAAAATGACAGAGGGGGCTTAGGGGCTGCTTGAAGGCTCCGAAATACGGTCTGTTTTGACCAGAAAATGGTGGTTTCGGCGTCAAAAAGCCTGGAAAGGCGGCGGTTTTTTCCTTGAAATCACTCGTTTCTGGACAAAAGACCAGCATTTCTCCGGTTATAAAGCAGGCTCTCGGGCTGGTCAGAAAAAGCGGGAGCACCGCCTTTTGTCCATCAGCGGCTAACGGTTTTCTCCTGGAAGCAGACCGTTGAGGGTACAAAATCCGTGATTCCCTGTATTTTCAAGCAAGCTCTGGAAGCGTAGAGGACGTTGGCAGTCAGCCGCCCAAAAGGCCCCCGCAGCGCGGGGAGGTCTTTTGCCGCCAGACCTTTTATAAGCTTCTCAAAATTTCAACAAGGAGGGACCAATATGGTTGAAACAAGGTACGGCAAGATTACTGGTGTGGACAAGGGGGACTACCTGGAATACCGGGGCATTCCCTATGCCGCGCCGCCGGTGGGGGAACTGCGCTGGCGAGCCCCCCAGCCCCCTGACCGGTTCGAGGGGGTGTATGAGGCTCTAAACTTCCGCAACAAATGTATGCAGGCCCAGGGCTCAAGCCCGCCCTGGGACAAGGATTTTTATGACGACCCCTCTTTTGACCGGCCCATGAGCGAGGACTGTCTTTATTTGCACATCTGGACCCCAAAACATGGGGAAAACTGCCCGGTGGCCTTCTGGGTCCACGGCGGGGCCTTTTTGGGCGGCTGGGCCACCGAGAAGGAGTTTGACGGCGCAGCTTATTGCAGGCGGGGGGTTATTTTTGTCAGCGTGGAGTACCGGTGCAATGTGTTCGGCTACCTGGCCCACCCTTGGCTTACCGCAGAGAGCGGCTTTTCTGGCAACTATGGCAGCCTAGACCAGATTGCCGCCCTGAACTGGGTTTATGAGAACATTGCGGGCTTTGGGGGCGACCCCCACAACATCACGGTCTTTGGCCAGAGCGCGGGGGCTATGAGCGCCCAGACCCTGGCCTCCTCTCCCCTGACAGAGGGGAAAATCGCCAAAGCCATTTTGCAGAGCGGCGGCTCCTATGGCACGGGCCTGCACCGGGACCTGAGCCTCTCTCAACAGGAGGAGCTGGGCGGGGCCTTTCCGGAGGCACTGGGCGTCCGCAGTCTGGAAGAAATGCGGGCCAAGTCCGCAAAGGAGGTCTTTGAGGCAATGGGGCCCTTCTTTGAGAGGGTCATGCCTCAGGCAAAGGGGCTGTTCCTCACCCCGGGCATAGACGGGCGGCTTCTTACCGGCGGCTATTACCAGCTGATGGACCAGGGGAAGCTCCATCCCATTCCCTATATGCTGGGCTGCACCAAAAACGACATTATGGCCCCGCCGGAGCTGACAGACAAACGGAAAGCGCCGCTGTACACAGGCAGCGTGGCCTTCAGCCACAAGCTGGAGGAGCTGGGCCGCAAGCCCGCCTATGTGTACCACTTTACCCGGGACCTGCCCGGCGACAGTCAGGGGGCCTGGCACTCGGCAGAGCTGTGGTACATGATGGGCACCCTGGACCGGTGCTGGAGGCTCTGGACAGAGGGAGACCGGGCCCTCAGCGAGAGAATGCTGGACTACTGGACGAATTTCATGAAGACCGGGGACCCCAATGGGAACGGACATCCTCTGTGGCAGGCCTGCGACAGAGCCAGCGGGTTTGTGATGGAGCTGGATGTGCTGCCGGATGAAAAGGACTGACAGTGCGAGGCAGAGGCTGGCCGGTTCTTAGGGAGTACCCCTTGTGCGCCTGATTGCAGGAGGGCTTTCGCAGATTTTAATGTAGGGGCGGATATCATCCGCCTACTCTGCGGAAGTACCGGAGCCCTGGGAGAGACGGGAGGACACGCTGGCTTGCCTCTGAAAGGTCCTCTGGCCGTGCGTTAAATGAAATACGCGACAGGACACTCCCATTGCAGGAGGCGGTTTTGGCCTTAAAAGACGGCACAGACCGGGAAGAGGAGAAAGGCCAGCCTTCGGTTTTCGGAGTGTCAATGCAGAACAAAAAGCCTTCCCTTCCAGCTATGCGTACAGCATGGGCTTGGAGTATATTTGTACCAGGGGCAGGCAACAGCGCGGCTCCTTTCCCAAGGCGGACCGAGCTGTCTCCTTTCCATTCCCGTAGGCCCTTGACCTTCTGCCCCAAAGAGAGTACAATGGGCTTACCATCTTATTTTGAAAGGAGCTCTCTTATGACTTCCCTGACCCCGCGCTTTCCCCACCTCCTCCACGGCGGCGACTATAACCCCGACCAGTGGCTGGACTGTCCCGACATCCTGGAAAAGGATATTCAGCTGATGAAGGAGGCCCACATCAACTGCGTTTCGCTGGCCATTTTTGCCTGGGCCAGGCTGGAGCCCCAGGAGGGCGTCTACCAGCTGGACTGGTTGGAGGAGATCATTCAAAGACTGTATGAAAACGGTATTTACACTGTGCTTGCCACTCCCTCGGGAGCCAAGCCCCGGTGGATGAGTGAGAAATACCCGGAGATTCGCCGGGTCTCTGCCACAGGCCAGCGGGACCTCTCCGGAGGACGGCATAACCACTGCTACACCTCGCCTGTGTACCGGGAGAGGGTGCGGGCCATCAACACGGTTCTGGCCCAACGCTTTGCCAAGCACCCCGGGGTGATTTTGTGGCACCTCTCCAACGAGTATGGGGGCGAGTGCCGGTGCGAGCTGTGCCAGCAGGCCTTTCGTCAATGGCTCAAAAACAAGTATGGCAGTCTGGATGCTCTCAACAAGCAGTGGTGGACAGACTTTTGGAGCCAGACCTTTAACAGCTGGGAGGAGATTCACGCTCCCGCGCCCCGCAGCCTCTGGGGCAACGAGCCGGTCCACGGCCTGAGCCTGGACTGGAAGCGTTTTGTCACCGACCAGGTGGCGGATTTTATCCGGGCGGAGCGGGACGCGGTGAAGGCTGTGGACCCCTCGATCCCTGTCACTGCCAATCTGATGTACGATTTCTACTATTACAACTATTTCAAGTTCAAGGACGTGCTGGATGTGGTATCCTGGGACGCCTACCCCCAGTGGAAGGGCACGGAGGAGGACATTGCCACGGCAGCGGACTTTGCCCTGTGGCACGACGTGATGCGCTCCCTGAAAAAGCAGCCCTTCCTGCTGATGGAGTCCACCCCCAGCGCCATCAACTGGGGGCCGGTCTCCCGTCTCAAGCGCCCGGGCATGCACCTGGCATCCAGTATGCAGGCAGTGGGGCATGGGTCAGACTCGGTGCAGTATTTTCAGCTGAGAAAGAGCCGGGGAGCTCAGGAGAAATTTCATGGGGCTGTTATTGACCACTGCGGGCACAGCGGCACCCGGGAGTTCCAGGATGTGGAGTCTGTGGGCCGCAGGCTGCAGCAGCTGGACCAGGCTGTGTGCGGGTCAGAGGTAAAGCCGGATGTGGCTCTGGTGTTTGACACAGAGAACCGCTGGGCCGTGGAAAACGCCGCCGGGCCCCGGAACTGCGGCATTCACTACGCGGAGGACGTGCGGGACCATTATCGGGCTTTGTGGCGCATGGGTGTGCCGGTGGACATTGTGGACGAGGAGTGCGAGATCAGCGGCTATAAGCTGGTGGTCGCCCCCATGCTCTACCTGCTGCGGGCAGGCTTTGCGGAGAAGCTGAAGGCCTTTGTCCAGGACGGCGGTACGCTGATTGGCACCTACCACACCGGGCTGGTAAACGAAAACGACCTGTGCCATCTGGGCGGCTGGCCCGGCGAGGGCCTGCGGGAGGTGTTCGGCATTTGGCACGAGACCACCGACGGCCTGTGGGACGGGGAGCGGAACAGCATAAAGGTGGACGGCAAAGAGTACCCGGTCAGCGAACTGTGCGCGCTGATTCACAGCGAGGGCGCCCAGGTGCTGGGGGTCTATGGCAGAGACTTCTACCAGGGCGAGCCCGCGCTGACAGTGAACGCCTATGGCCAGGGCAGGGCCTACTATCTGGCGGCCCGGGCCGGGGCTGGCTTTTACCAGGACCTTTACGCCAGGCTGGCGGAGGAGCTGAATGTTAAACGGGCCCTGCCCCAGACCCTGCCGGAGGGCGTGGAGGCCTGCCTGCGGGAGAAGGACGGGGCAAAGTATGTGTTCCTGCAGAACTTCAGCGGCAAGCCGCAGAGCATCTCTCTGCCCGAGGGCTGTGTGGACCTGGTAAGCGGCGAGGCGGTTTCGGCGGCGGAGCTGGCTGGGTATGATTCCAGGGCGGTGCAGCTGCCCTGAGGCACTGAATTTGGATGAGAGCATAAAAAGGGGGCTGGCGCGCCTTTGGCGTGTCGGCCCTGTTTTATGTTGGAGGAGCCGTGCGAGGTCAAGCTGGGGGCCATATTGCTGGCGGTAAGTAGGGGGGGTGACAGGCTTTGGTTCTTCCTTCTGGCCAGCGAGCGCAAACGCGCGGCCTTTGCGCGGCTGGGGAAGGTTTGCGGAGCAAGCCTTCTACCCCTTGCGGAGCAAGGGGGCGAGCGTCCTGTTTGCTGCTGTATAGTTAACGCGGGGACGCTTTTTCTCCACTCTTTTTAAATATGAAATGTTATACTGATTCGCCGGGAAAATGGCACCAGTCATAGCCCCAGAAGCCACGGCTGGTTTTAGGGTGATAAAAGGGAAATATTGCCGCCTGTTATCCCCGCTCTTTTCCCTTGACAAACGCGAACGCATGTTCTATAATAAAAGCGTCATCATACAGGGAAGGAAGGGAGCTCCTTGAAAAACGGCATTCTGCATGTGGACATGAACAACTTCTACGCCTCGGTGGAGACCCTTTACGCTCCCGAGTACCGGGACGTACCTATGGCCGTGGCCGGGGACCAGGAGAGCCGCCACGGCATTATTCTGGCGAAGAACCAGCTGGCAAAGGAGAAAGGCGTGAAGACCGCAGAGCCCATCTGGCAGGCCATGCGCAAGTGCCCGGGCCTGCGGCTGCTGCCGCCCCATCACGACCGCTACGCCATGTTCTCCCGTCTGGCGAAGAAAATTTACACCAGCTACACCGACCGGGTAGAGGCCTTTAGCCTGGACGAGTGCTGGCTGGATGTATACGGCAGCGGGCGGCTGTTTGGCGACGGGCTGCAGATTGCCCAGGACATCCGCCGCCGGATCAAGGAGGAGCTGGGGCTCACCGTGTCCATTGGGGTGTCGTACAACAAGGTGTTCGCCAAGCTGGGCAGCGACTATAAAAAGCCCGACGCGGTCACGGAGTTTGGCCGGGAGGAGATGGAGAGCATCATCTGGGGCCTGCCCTGCTCAGAGCTGCTGTTTGTGGGCCCCTCTACAGAAAAGACCCTGCAAAAGTACGGCGTGCACACCATTGGCGACATTGCCCGCATGGACCGGGTTGCCCTCACCCGGCTGATGGGCCGGCGGGGAGAGACCCTGTGGCTGTACGCCAACGGGCTGGACGATTCCCCTGTGCAGAGCGCCGGGGCAGAGGAGGAGCCCAAGAGCATTGGCACCAGCACCACTCTGCCCCGGGACATCACCACGGAGGAGGATGTGCGGGCCACCCTGCTGCAGCTCTCTGAGACAGTGGGGGCCCAGCTGCGGCGGCACGGCCTGCGGGCAGGGGAGGTACAGCTCACAGTGCGCAGCGGGGATTTTCAGGAGCTGCAGCGGCAAAGGCAGCTGGCCGCGCCGGTATGCGACTCCCGGTCTCTTTATCAGGCGGCGTTGGACCTGTACCGGCGGGAGAACAAAAAGTGGCAGGTGCGGCTGCTGGGGGTGCGGGCCGGGCGGCTGACCCCAGCCTCTGGGGCCCAGCTGAGCCTGTTTGACACAGCCGGCGACCTGCGCCGCCAGGAAAAGCTGGAGGCCACTATGGACCAGGTACGGCAGCGCTTTGGCAGCGAGAGCATCCGCAGGGCGTTTGTTATGGAGAGCCGGGAAAAGGCCGGAAAGGAGGCGTGACAGTGGACCTGTTTGACAAGCTGGAAATTTTGACCGACGCGGCCAAGTATGACGTGGCCTGTACCTCCAGCGGGGTAGACCGGCCTGCGGTGCAGGGCAAGCTGGGCAGTGCGGTAAAGGCGGGCATCTGCCACAGCTTTGCCGCAGACGGCCGGTGCATCTCACTGCTGAAGGTGCTGATGAGCAACGACTGCGCCTATGACTGCACCTACTGTGTCAACCGCCGCACCACCGACAGCCGCCGGGCCAGCTTTACCCCCCAGGAGCTGTGCGAGCTGACCATTGAGTTCTACCGCCGCAACTACATTGAGGGGCTGTTTCTCTCCTCGGCAGTGGTGAAGAACCCGGATTACACCTGTGAGCTCATGCTGTCCGCAGTGAAGATGCTTCGGGAGGAGCGGGGCTTTTGGGGCTATGTGCATGTCAAGGCCATCCCTGGGGCAGACCCCCGGCTCACCGAGGAGCTGGGCCGGTATGCGGACCGGATGAGCGTGAACATTGAGCTGCCCTCTCAGCAGAGCCTGAAGCGGTTGGCCCCCCAGAAGTCCAAGGAAAAAATTCTTGCGCCCATGACCCAGATTCGGGACGGCATTCGCCAGAACAGCAAGGAAATTGTCAAATACAAGGCCGCGCCCCGGTTTGTGCCGGCGGGGCAGTCCACCCAGATGATTATTGGGGCCACGCCGGAGAGCGACCGGCAGATTCTGGCTTTGACCGAGGGGCTGTATAAAATTTACAGCTTAAAGCGGGTGTTCTTCTCCGCCTATATGCCTGTGGTGGAGGACCGGGCCCTCCCGGCCCTGCACACGCCGCCTCCCCTGCTGCGGGAGCACCGGCTGTATCAGGCGGACTGGCTGCTGCGGTTTTACGGGTTTACCGCCGGGGAGATTCTGGACGAGAAGAACCCGGACTTTAACCCCATGCTGGACCCCAAGTGCAACTGGGCGGTAAACCACCTGGAATACTTCCCTCTGGAAGTAAACACCGCCCCCTACGAGCTGCTGCTGCGGGTGCCGGGCATTGGGGTCAAGTCCGCCCAGCGCATTCGGGCGGCCCGGCGGCAGCAGCGGCTCACCTTTGAGGGGTTGAAAAAGCTGGGGGTGGTGCTTAAGCGGGCGCGGTTTTTTCTGCTGTGCGGGGGCAAAAGCATCTCGCCCCTGCCTATGGACAACCCCATAGTGATTGCCGGGGCCATCAGCGAGCGGTCGCCGGTGCAGAGGAATTTTGACGTGCCGGAGCAGCTTTCGCTGTTCGTGCCAGGAAAGGAGGACCGGGTAAAATGTCTGACGGGGCAAATATAGTCTACCGGTACGACGGCAGCTACCAGGGCTTTTTATGCTGTGTAGCCCGGTGCTGCAACGAGAGAAGGCTCCCCCAGGCCATTCAGCTTCTGGACGAGCCCCAGGGGACCTTGTTTGACGTGCGGGTGATCGACACCCAGCCCCATCTGGCCCAGCAGGTAGAGCGCTCGGTAAAGGAGCGCATCTCCCCCCAGGTGCGGGACATGCTGCGCCGGGGATATCTCACCTGCATGGAGGAGAAGGAGCTGAGGCTCATCCGTTTTCTGCTGCTGGGCTACCGGCACGGGGCAAAGGTGACAGAGCTTTCAATCAACGAGGATGTACACGCCATAGACAAGGCGCTGCTGTACCTGAAAAACGAGGCCCACTACTGTGTGGAGTTTCTGCGCTTTACGGACTGCGGCAATTTTTTGGCAGCGACTCTCACGCCCAACAACCGGGTACTGCCGGTAATTGCGGGGCATTTCACCCAGCGGTTCAACACAGAGAACTTTCTGATTTATGACAAGACCCACGGCATGGTGTTTTTGCATGAGACAGGGGCGCAATCCCGGGGGTTGTTTTTCCTGACAGACTCCTTGGAGCTGCCCGAGGCAGGGGCGGAGGAGCGGCGGTATCAGGACCTGTGGAGAAGGTTTTATGACACCATCGCGGTAGAGGGCCGCATCAACCCCCAGCTCCGCCGGGGCAACATGCCCATGCGCTACTGGCCCAACATGACCGAATTCCAGCCAGCGTGACGCTGGACCCGATTCGCGAAGCGGGCTGGCATGCCAGCCCTGCTGGTTGCAGAAGGGGAGGTTTGTGGTCGCGTTTTGTTACGGGTGCTTGCATCGGGAGTTTTTTGGGGCTGTCCAGCGTGACGCTGGACCCGGTTCGCGGGGCGCTGAGTTGGCAAAGCCAACTCATAGGCACAGCCAGCCCGGACGGGTGCGGAAGGGAAGGTGTGTGGTCACGGTTTTTTGTGGCTGCTGGCCGGTAAGCTTTTGAGGGCTTGGGGCGGCTGTGGAAAAAAGGGCACAGCCGCTGGTTTCTGTGGCTACCGGCCTGTAGGATTTTGACAGCAGGCGGTTACGGAAACAGGGCGGTACAAATTAAGGGGGCCAGACACAGCGCGAGGAGAATCGGCACGGTAGGGCGTGAGGGCGGCGCTTCCGCTTTCTCAAAGAAGCACATGCTCCGGTGTGTCAGGGGGGACAGGATGGCGCAAGTCAACATTTATGTCATTCACAGTGAAGACGTCATTTTATTGCGGGCTTTGCCGGTATTCTCACCCGAAGACGCCACATCCAGGTCACCATTCCCTTGACTGCGTCTTGAATCTGAAACCCTGCATTTTAGGGCTCGTTTGAAAAATCGAAAACACCGTCTTTTTGGCCCAAAGCAGTCGCTTTCTGCGTCGAAAATCCTCGTAATACGCAAGTATTCCTTGCGGTTTTCTCCTTGAAATCGCCTCCTTTGGACCAAAAATCCGGCATTTCCTCTATTTTCAAACAAGCCCTAATGTTGTTTCTCTTTGTTTTCAGCCGGTCGTTACATTAGACCGGCTCATTCGCCACCCCGGCAAAAGGAAAACGCCCGCAGCTCCTGCAGGCGTTTTTGATATGGAGGGGGCTCTCGGTCCGGTCAGAAATAGCGGGACATTTTGTCAAAAAAACGCCGGTAGTATTGGGTGATCAAGCCCGCCAGGACCCGGTCGTACAAAACAAATACCACATTCGCCAGCGCAAGCAGCACCGCCGGGCCCCAAGCGCCCACAAAGGGCAGGCTTGTAAACTCCTCTACCGGCACGCCCAGCATCCACACAGCCAGCATGGCCTCGGCAATGGCGGCGGCGTTGAAAATCAGCAGCTTGGCCCCCCAGAGGAGCGGCGGTTTTTTCAGCTTACTCAGCACCGCGTAAAGGACAGGATAGTATCCGAAAAACAGCAGGTAAATCAGCGCGGCCTCCCGGTCAGGGGCCAGCAGCAGGCACAGCAGCCCTGCCGCCCCATAGGCGGCAAAGCCATAGCCAAGCCCCCCGTGGGCCACAACAGGAATAAGCAGGCACCCCGCAATGGCGGGCACTGCCACTGAAGCCACAGAGACCAGCCCCTCAAACAGCATGAGCACCACGGTGAGCGCTGCCATCATGCCGCAGAGAGCCAGCTTCATGGCGCTTTTTCTGGTTTTCACCGGCAGCGCCTCCTTAGCAGCAGGGAATCAGGTCGCCGCCCATGCACTCGCAGCAGCAGTCGGCCATCAACAGGCCAGAGCACATGTCGCAGGTATTGCAGCCCCCGGTCATGTCACGGTTGGTGTTATAGCCGCCATACATGCCGCTGCGCTGGCTCATGGCCTGGTTCAGGGCCGCGCTGTACTCCCCGTTGCCCGGGTCCAGCTGACAGGCCCGGGAGAAGTGGTCCTTAGCCTCCTCCAGCCAGCCCCGGCGGTACAGCACCGAGCCCTTGAGAAAGTACCACTCCGCGTTGCGCCGGTCCGCCGGCACTCCGTTGAGCAACTGCTCCGCGTCGGCAATGCGGCCGGACATAATCAGGGCGCGGACGTCGCTGAAGCCTGAGCCGCTATTGTAGTGGACAGAGTTCTGGGCCCCGTTGTAGCCGCTATGGCCGCCGCCCTTACGCTGCAGGGTGATGCTGTCGTAGGCCTCGTTGATCTCCTTCATCTTCTCGTCGGCCAGCTCCTTCAAAGGACTGTCGGCGTACTGGTCCGGGTGGTACTTTTTCGCCAGCCTTCGGTATGCGTCCTTGATCTCCTCGTCGGTGGCTGAGCGGGACACGCCCAGTACCTGATACGGATCTGCCATCTTTACAACCCTTCCCTTTCGTGATGCAAGGTATTTGACTATGATATTATGAAAGGCCTTTCGGGCCTTGGCTTGAGTGGACTGGTGTTTGTGGGGGATGTCCATTTCGGCCAATGGAACGGGGGCTTTGCCGGGGATTGACCTCCCTGGCTGGAGGACGCTGCTCAACGTGGACCCGGTCGGGTCAGGGCAGTTGCCGGCGGCAGTCCTCCCCTTGCCCTCAGCCAAGAGGAGCGGGCTCCTCTTTTCGCCTTATACTGGCTCTGACAGCTGGGCTCATGCCGCGGGCTGCCGGGCTTTTTGGTTTATAGCTTTTGCAGGTCGCGCAGTTCCCGCCGGGACTTCTCTTTTACATGCAGAAACAGAATCTCCTTCTGCACCTGGGGCAGGCCCTTTTCCGCCACGTTCTGGATGATGGGAGCAAAATCCCCCAGTTCCAGCAGGTTCATTGCTAGCAGCAGCTGGGCGGCAGTGGCGTTCAGGGCGGCGTTGCAGGCCTCCTCCGCCCGGGTCCGGTCCTCCTCAGAGAGCTCCCTTTTCCCTTCCAGCCCCAGCCGCCGGATGAAGGGGTTAAAACGCCCTTTGCCCAGGTCCTCTCCCAGGTCGTCCGCCGCGTCCATCAAATAGACCCAGCGGCCGAGAAAGTAGCCGAACCGCTCCAAGGCCGGACGCTGCCGGGCGTTGCAGCCCTCCATGCCCGCCAGGTCCCCGAAGACAGCCTCTAGCAGCTTGGCCGTGGGCTCGGCGCAGGGGTCTACCCCGGCCTGCTCCCTTTCTGCCTGACGCTGGGCCTCCATAGCCTTTTCCGCCTCCCCTGCCAGAAACGGATACCGGACCCTGGCCTTTTTGGCCTGGGGAGCGGCAACAGTCAACAGCAAACGGCTGGGCAGAGAGGAAAAAAAGCCCCCGTCCTCCACATCGTCCCGGAGCTTATGGTAGGTGAGCAGCACACAGAGAGCCGCCGCCTTTTTATAGGCCTCGCCGGGGCTGGGCAGGTAGGTGCAGGCCTTCAGGGGGTTGCAGACACAGCGTTTGCGCTCCTCCGCCACCCCGCTGCCGGAGAGGGAGAGCGCAGCCAGGGCATAGAACGCGCAGTCATAACTCAGGGCAAACCGGGCCAGGGGGCCGTACTCCCTGCCCAGCACCCGGCAGAGCTCGCAGTAGACTGCCTTGTACTGATTGTACTCCCGTACCAGGAGCTCGGACTTATAAGGGCGGATATAACCGAACATACAGCATCCCTTTCTATGTGCTTATTTTACCGTATCTGCCGCCCGAGTTGTTGAACACAGTGTAAACAAAAGACGCTTTTTCCTTTACATTTTTGAGTTTTTTTCGGGCCAGGCCCTTTTTCTCACTGGAACAGCCGCAGAGCCCCCGGCAGCACGGAGATTCTCACATCCGTGCCGCCCCGGGCGTATTCCCCGTCTAAAGACCAGGGCATGGGCTCGGCGCAGGTGAAGGCAGCCCCGGCGGTGTGCACAAAGGTGATCAGCTCCTCGTCGGGCTTGCCCCCCATCAATGCCAGCAGAATGCGGTTGAGCTCGTGGAGGTTTTTGGGCCGCTTCACCAGGCTCAGCTCAAACTTGCCGTCGTCCGGGTCCACCTGGGCGGCGTCCAGCTTGATCACGCCCCCCAGGGAGGTGGAATTGCTCACCGAGCCAAACAGGTAGTCCCCCTCATACAGCCCTCCCTCGGCAGTCTCCACCCGCACGGCGTAGGACTTGAGGGTAGGCAGCTCCTTAATACCCTGCAGCACATAGGCCAGGTGTCCCATGGAGTTTTTCAGGCTCTGGGTGGTGGTATAGGAGGTCTGGGTAAAAGCGCCGAAGGAGGCCACATAGATGAAATGCCGGTCGTCAAAGCGGCCCATGTCAATGGGGAGGGCCTCCCCCTGGGCAATGCGCTCCGCGGCCTGGCCGGGCTCCTTGGGCAGGCCCAGAAAGCTGGCAAAGTCGTTGGTGGTGCCTGCGGGGATATAGCCCAAGGGCTGGTTCGCGCCCCCAGAGAGCAGCCGGTCCACTGTGGCGCTGAGGGTGCCGTCGCCCCCGCAGCAGACAATGGCGTCGGGCTTCTGGGCAATGGCCCGGTCCAGGGCAGCGGCGGCGTGGTCGGGAGAGACAGTGAGCTCGATAACAGGCAGGTCGCCGGTAGCGGCAAAGGCGTCGTATACAGCGTTCAGCTCCCGGAGGATGATTTGACGGCCCGCACTGGGGTTGATGAGGATGATGGCTTTCATGGGGCTCTCCTTTATATTCAGAAAAAGTTTAAGAAGCAAAAGGCGGCGGTGCGGAACGAGCCTGCGGCAAGCGCGCACCAAAGGAAGATATCAGTCGCCAACAGGGCGCAGGCGGCTTTGCACAGGGGAGCATCGGGGCTTGGCCCCCTGTGCACTGAGCTTGCGCGAGTGGGAACGCGTTCCCCTCCCCCCTCCAGGCTCATTCCACTGTCATGATTATTATGGAAAGGGGGCGCGGTCTTTACCCTTCAAAGCGGGCCTGCACCAGTTGAAAGAGCTTGGGGGTAATCGCGGGGTAGGTGACATTTTCCGGAAGAGTGGGAAATGCGTGGGTCTCGGCCATTTCGCTTTCGGGGAGGGGGCCCAGGCGGGCGATGTCGGCAAAGAACACCGCGCCATAGGCAGAGCACTGACGCTGGGGGTCCTCCTCAGGCTCCATCACCCGGTCAGAGGCCCAGTACATACACAGGGGCTCCAGGGTAAACTCCTGGGCGCCGCTCTCCTCCCACAGCTCTCTGCGGGCAGCGTCCTCGGGGGACTCGCCGGGCTCGATATGACCGCCCTGGGTTTCCCAGGTATCCCGCTCCTTATGGCGGCTGAGCAGCAGCTTTCCCCGCCAGCGGGAGAGGACCACCACATATTTATTGGGAATGCTCTCGTCCCAGTCAAAAACAATGCACTGCAAATGATTCTTAGCCATAGGATACGCCTCCAAACCAATAGTATGAGTAAATTATACCAAATCCCCCACCAAAAGTCCAGTCCAGCGTGACGCTGGACCCAATTCGCGAAGCGGGCTGGCACGCCAGCCCGGATGGGTGCGAGAGGAGCGGCTTGTGGTCGCGGTTTGTTACGGGTGCTTGCATCGGGGCTTTTTGGGGCTGCTGCTTTATTTTGTATGGCTAGCACGGGCTTTTGACTGATAAATATGTCTGGGGCCAGGATGCCCAGGGATTCAAGCCAACTCTCATGCTTCTAAATATAGGAGGAAGGATGTATATAATAATTTAGTATACGAAACCTTTGAAGGGTAGTATACTCCGACACAGCTGCTGGCGAATAGCACATTTTGAGGAGGCGGCGGAGGGCTTAGCCCCCTCTCCCATCGATTTACGCTGCCGGACTTCTACAGCGGGCAGACAGCTGTGTCCGGCAATTCATGCAGCTCCCAGTCCACAAAACCACAGGGAAAAACCGGATTTTTCTTTTCCACTGCTCTGTGGAGTGGTTTATGTTGGGAAATCCCCTGTGGAAAACTCCGTGGAAAATGTGGAGAACTCCTTGTCCTATGGGAGCCGGGGCCGTGGATAAGTTTCCCCAGACAGGAAGATTATGGTAATCGGGAGGCGGGTTTTCAACAAAAACCCCCTGTCCCCCTCTGTTTCAGACGCTGTTTTGCGAAAATATGATATGTAAAAATCCCTCCTTCCTTTTCCCCTGTTTTTGTGCTAAAATATACACAGACCCATCACACAATGCCACGGAGGTTTTTGCTATGAGAGAAGACATTTGCTCTATACCCGTCAACGAGGTTTTCGAGCCCAAAGAGGGCTGTCCCTTTTGCCGTATGCGCGACATGCTGGAGGACCGCATGGCCACCTACATCACCGGCGCTGCCATGATGGAGCCCGACGTGCGCATTGAGACCAACCGCTTGGGCTTTTGCGCCGAGCATTTCAACCAGATTCTCGCCCGGGGCAGCCGCCTCTCTGTGGCGTTGATTCTGGAAAGTCTGCTGCAGGAGGTGAAGGAGCAGGTCTTTCCCCAGGGCAAAACCCCGCTGAAAAAAATTGTCGCCGCTGTACACAGCCGGGAGGAGAACTGCTTCATCTGCCAGAACATTCAGCAGAACATGAAGCACCTGCTGGACAGCACCCTGACCCTGTGGCAGGCGGAGGAGGAATTCCGGCAGCTGTACGCCGCCCAGCCCTACATCTGTCTGCCACATTACGGGATGGTCATGGAGTCTGCCCAGAAGATGCCAAAGAAGAACTTTCCTCCCTTTGAGGCCCAGACCACCAAGCTGGCCAAAGCCTACCTGGAAGAGCTGAGCGGAGACGTCACCCACTTCTGCCGCATGTTCGACTACCGGAACGCGGGCGGGGACTGGGGCAACTCTAAGGACTCCATTGAGCGGGCGATGGAGTGGCTCACCGCCCGGCCCCCTGTGGCCCATCAGGACGCGGGGGAGAAAAACCGGTGACCCGCATCCCTGCCCTGTTCCACCCAGCCCAGACCCTGGACTGCGGCCAGGCCTTCCGCTGGCGGCAGCGGCCGGAGGACCCTGCCCAGTGGGAGGGCGCGGCCTTTGGGCAGGTCCTCACCATCAAGGAGGAGGCTGGGGAGCTGGTTCTCTCCTGCAGCCCCCAGGAGCTGGAACAGACCTGGCGCTGCTACTTTGACCTGGCTGAGGACTATGACGCGGCCCGCCGGGCATTGGCCGGGGTCCACCCGGCGCTGGGGGAAGCTGCGGCCTTTGCCCCGGGCATCCGCATTCTGCGGCAGGAGCCCTGGGAGGCGCTCTGCTCCTTCATTCTCTCCCAAAACAACCATATTGGCCGGATCAAGGGCATTCTGGGGCGGTTCTGCCAGCAGTTCGGCGAGGCCATACCCGGCACGGACTGGGCGGCGTTCCCCTCTCCGGAGCGGGTGGCGGGGCTCAGCTTGGAGGACCTGGCCCCCTTGCGCTGCGGCTACCGGGGGGCCTATGTACTGGACGCGGCCAGACAGGTGGCCGGCGGGCTGGTCGACCTGGAAAGAATTGCCCAAGAGCCTGCGGCCTTTGGGCGGGAGGAGCTGCAAAAGATCAAGGGCGTAGGGCCTAAGGTGGCTGAGTGCGCGCTGCTGTACGGCTTTCACAAAACAGAGTGCTTCCCTATGGACGTGTGGATGAAACGGGCTATGGCAGCGCTTTTGCCCGGGGTGCGGCCAGAGGGCCTGGGCCGGAACGCAGGGCTGGCCCAGCAGTACATCTTTCATTACAGCAGAATGCATCCGGAGCTGTTCCAGTAAAGGGACAGTCTTTTATGGGACTGGCGGAGGAGCCGGTTTTGCGCATTCATTTCTGAGACAGAGGCCTTTCTTCTCTGCTTCGCAGAAACGCCTGCGGAACGGAGAGGGAGGCCTTCTGATTTATTCCAAATACCCTCTTGATTTTCCCCGCGAAAAGCCGTAAAATAAAAGCAATAATGTCTTTTTCGAGGGGAGCGCGCAGCATGAACGATCAACTTTCTGAACGGATACAGGGCAGCCGCCGGGGCTTCTCCAAAAGCCAGCGGGCCATTGCCCAGTACCTGCAGGACCACCCGGAGGAGGTGGCCTTTATGACAGCCTCCCGGCTGGGGGCCACGGTGGGGGTCAGCGAGTCTACTGTGGTGCGCTTTGCCACCGAGATCGGCTACTCCGGCTACCCGGCCATGCAGCAGGCTGTGCAGGAGATGATCCGCAACAAGCTCACCAGCTTTCAGCGGTTGGAGATGACTTCCCGGAATATTCCCCCGGAAAAGCTGCTGGAGGCTGTGCTGGGGCAGGACATCGATATTCTGCGCCACACCCGGGAGGACCTGGACTCTACAGCCTTTTACCAGGCAGTGGACGCCCTGATCAGCGCCAGAAAGGTCTATGTCATGGGCGCGGGTAGCTCGCTGGCTCTGGCTACCTTTTTAGCCCACTATTTCCGGCTGATCTTTGACACGGTGCAGCTGGTGGAGGCCACCAGCGAGGCCTCGGTCTTTCAGCAGCTGGTGCGGGCCGGAGAAGGGGACGCCATCCTTGCCATCAGCTTCCCCCGGTACTCCAAAAAAGCGGCGAAGGCCTTGAAATATGCCAGCAGCCGGGGCATGACCGCCATTGCTGTCACCGACAGCCCCCAGTCGCCGTTGGCCGAGGGGGCCTCTCATCTGCTGCTGGCCCAAAGCGACATGGTCTCCTTTGTGGACTCGCTGGTAGGCCCCCTCAGCCTGCTCAACGCCCTTATTGTCACGGTAGCCATACGCAAAAAGGCAGAGGTGGTGGAGACCCTGCGGCATATCGAGTCCATCTGGGACGAGTATGGGGTGTATGAAAAGGTAGAGGAGGGAGAGGCCTGACAGACGTAATCATCACCGGCGGGGGCCCGGCAGGGCTGATGGCCGGGGGCCTGTGCGCAAGGGCGGGCCTTAACGCCATTCTCTTTGACAAAAACCGCCAGCTGGGGCGCAAGCTGCGCATCACCGGCAAGGGCCGCTGCAATGTCACCAACTGCTGCCCCCCGGAGGAGGTCATTGCCGCCGCTCATGGGGGAAAATTCCTCTACAGCGCCCTGAGCGCCTTTCCGCCCCAGAGGACGATGGATTTTTTTGAGTCCCTGGGCGTGCCCCTTAAAACCGAGCGGGGCCGCAGGGTGTTCCCCCAGTCAGACAACGCCCACCATGTCGCGGACGCGCTGGTCCGGTTCGCCGGGGGAGCGGCCTGCATTCAGGGGGAGGTCACTGAGCTTTTGATCGAGCGGGGCCGGGTTAAGGGCGTGCGGGCAGCAGGCCGGGAATACGCCGCCCCCCGGGTGCTGCTTGCCTGCGGCGGAGCCTCTTACCCGGGCACTGGGTCCGACGGGTCCGGCTTCCGGCTGGCAAGGGCAGCGGGCCACACGGTGACAGACATTGCCCCCTCGCTGGTGCCTTTGGTGGAGGAGGGAGACCTCTGCCAGCGGCTGATGGGCCTCTCTCTGCGGAATGTGGGGGTGCAGGTAACGGAGCGGGGACAGAAGAAACCGGTATATACAGAGCTGGGAGAGCTGCTGTTCACCCACTTCGGCCTGTCGGGGCCTGCCATTCTCAGCGCCTCGGCCTGCCTGCGGCCCAGGCCCAGGCACCCTATGGAGCCTGGCCGCTACACAGTACACATTGACCTGAAGCCCGGGCTGGACCAGGCAAGGCTGGACGCCCGCCTGCTGCGGGACCTGGATGAGAACAAGAACCGCCTGTTCGCCAACTCTCTGGACGGGCTGCTGCCTCAGAAGCTCATCCCCCTGGTGGTGGAACGCTCGGGGATTCCCCCGGAGACCCGGTGCCACACAGTCACAAAGGAGCAGCGCCGGGACCTGCTGGCTCTGCTGAAGGACTTCACCATAGAGGTCAAGGGCTTTCGGCCTCTGGCAGAGGCCATTGTCACCGCCGGAGGGGTGAGCCTGAAGGAGGTGGACCCCCGGACTATGGAGTCGAGGCTGGTGAAAGGGCTGTATTTTGCCGGGGAGATGCTGGACGTGGACGCGCCCACCGGGGGCTATAATCTACAGATTGCCTTTGCCACCGGGTATCTGGCGGGGACGGCTATGGTCAACAGCTGGGAGGAGGAGAGAGCATGTCAAAGGAAAAACGGCTGAACCGGGAGGACATTCTTCGGATTGTATCAGAGCTGGACTTTTTCGGCGGAGAGGACTGCTGGCTTACTTCCGGCGCGTCGCTGGTGCTTTTCGGCGTAAAGGACTCCACCCGGGATGTGGACGTGATCTGCACCCGGGCCCTGGCGGACCGGCTGGAGGCCCGGGGCGTACCCTTTCGCCGGGACGGGCTGGACAACACCCGGATATTTGCCTTCAACAGTCTGGTAGAGGTGTTGGAGGACTGGGACACCCAGGAGATCGTGGAGGAGGCCGGGCTGCGGACAGCCAGCCTTCTCAGTGTCCGGGCCCAGAAAGCGGCCCTGGGCCGGGACAAGGACCTGGCGGACATGGCTTTGATCGACGCATTTTTAGAGAGGAAGGAAGCCGGGAAGTGATACATTTGGAGACGCGGCGGCTGGTTCTGCGAGATTATACGCCGGAGGATGAGGAAGAATACTATCAGCTGAAAAGCGACGAGGGCGCTATGGGACGCTATCAGCAGGATATTATGATGCACAGCCGGGAGGAGTCGGACAGGGAATTTGCGGGCGTGCTGGCCGACGGGAAAAAGCCTGACCGCACCTTCTATTTCCTCCGGGTGGAGGAAAAGGGGACCGGGCGGCAGCTGGGCTCGGTGGGCTACACCGTGGCAGAACGCCTGCCAGTGGGCAAGCTGGTGCATGCGGGATACTTCTATTTCCCGGCCTGCTGGGGCCAGGGCTTTGGCACCGAGGCCATGAAGGAGGTCATCCGCTTTGCCTTTGAGGAGGACGGGGTGTACCGGGTCAGCACCGGGTGCCTGGCGGAGAACAAGGGCTCGGAGCGGATTATGCAGAAATGCGGCATGATCAAGGAGGCGGAACGCCCGGGCTGGACCTGGCATGAGGGGCAGATGAAGACCCGGCTGGAATACCGCCTGCTGCGGGAGGAATATGAGTGGATGAGGGGGCGTAGTCAGAAATGAAAAGGGTATTTACCGCGCTGGTCATTGCGCTGGCCGCAGTGGCCTGTGTGTACCTGAGCCGCTTTGAGTTTGCTTTCAGCCGGCCAACAGAGAACGGAGAGTACCATTTCCGGCTCAAGTTCCGCAGGTAGGGACGCTTCTCGGCCCAGCCCGCCAGCTCATTCTGTGAGCCCGGGCCGGAAATGAGGCGCAAAATATCCTTCCCCGCGCGAACGCGTCCATTTTTGCTTTCAGTACAGACGAAAGTCCCTCTTGTCATTTTTACCATAATCAGAGAGGCGCGGGCGCAGTCATTCTAGGGCTCGTTTGAAAAATCGAAAACACCGTCTTTTTGCCCAAAAGCAGTCGCTTTCTGCGTCGAAAATCCTCGTAATACGCAAGTATTACTTGCGGTTTTCTCCTTGAAATCGCCTCCTTTGGACCAAAAATCCGGCATTTC
>NZ_JBQISV010000004.1:0-57138 GCF_056800975.1 Acutalibacter sp. | reverse complement strand
GATGTCGGTGGGGAGCTCTCTCTGGAGAGATGCCCCAGCCTTTCCTGTAATTTTTACCTTAATCATTTGATGCACCTTCTTTCAGAAAATAAAAAAGCCGACCGCTTGTTTTGGAGATTGCGCCCCAGCGACCGGCTATGTAAAAAATGCAAAAAGCCAGCAGAATTTCTCCCGCTGGCCAGCTTGTATTGAAATCAATTGTTCATTATATTTTCTTATCATCTGTCGCAGGATTATCGATCAGCGCCCCATCCTCGCTAAATCGAGACCCGTGGCAAGGGCAGTCCCAGCTATGCTCAGCGGCGTTGTACTTCAGCGCACAGCCCATATGGGGGCAGCGGGGGACAGTAGGGGTCAGCAGGCTGATCACAGATTCCCACGCATTGACCGCCAGCTGTGGGCGGAGAATCCTCCGGGAGGGTTGAAATACAGGAGCGTATGTGCTTTTCCTGCCTAACACCAGGTCTGTCAACAGAATGGCGGAAACCATGGAAGAGGTCATGCCCCATTTGTTGAAACCGGTGGCAACATAGAGGCCGGGCGTGCCTTTGGCATACTGCCCAATATAGGGCATACCGTCCAGGCTCATACAGTCCTGAGTGGCCCACTTAGCCGCAATTCGAGTCTGAGGATAATTTTTCCGGGCAAATTTCTCTAAACCTTTCCAACCTCCGGGCTTGCCGGTACGATGGTTGCCGCCGCCCAACAGCAGAAGCCCCTGATAGTTCCGGAAAGACAGGCCCCCCTCCTGCTCGTCCACATACATCCCGCCTGCATCCGGCGCGCCCTCCAGGGCCAGCACATAGGAGCGCTGCTGGTACAGCTTCATAAAATATCCGCCGTGCTTATTGAGAATGGGGAAATGGGTGGCTATGATGATCTTCTTTGCGGAGATGACCCCACCCGTGGTGACCGCCTTGCCGGGCAGAATTTCCAAAACTTTGGTATGCTCAAAAATCCGCAGGCTCTGGGCGGTTGCGCCCAGAAATTTCAGAGGGTGGAACTGTGCCTGACGGGGGAAACGTACTGCACCTGCTATCGGGAAAGGGAGGGGCAGTTCTGTTTCAACCGTGGCCGGGAATCCCAGGCGTTCCAGTGCGGCGGCCTCCCGCTCTATCTTACGCCGGTCGTTCCGGGAATAGACAAAGGAATCCTTTTCCTCAAAATCACAGTCGATCTCCCGGCAGAGCTCCCGGAACCGCTCCACCGCCTCCAGGTTCGCCTGCAGGTAGAGCTTGGCAGTTTCGGCGTCAAATTCACGGATTAGTTTGTCATAGATCAAACCGTGCTGGGAGGTTATCTTCGCCGTAGTGTTTTTTGTGATGCCGCCGCCAATGCGGTCGGCTTCCACCAAAGCGTAATCTATCCCGGCCCGGGCCAGCCCATGGGCGCACAGCACGCCCGCCATCCCTCCGCCGATAATAAGCACATCGGTATGCAGGTCTCTGTCCAAAGGGGCAAACCGGGGCAGCTCTGTTGTTTTTGTCCAGATGGAATCCATCTCATCACCTCGATGGATTTAGGATGGGCAGTCCCATAAAAATTATGTGCTTATTCCTATGGGGCAATCTTATTTTGTGCGCACACAGAGCTTGTCTGCCAAGCTTGACGGTAAATCTTTACCTTGCGCTTTGAGCGAATATCTCTCATGTGAGAGTTCACTTCCTGCCGGAAAGCCAAAAGGCCAAATTTTCATCCGCGTTTTCGCACTTTCGAAATCCAGCCTTTTGAGATGCAAAAAACCGCGTGGTTACGCGGTTTTTTGCCCAAATATTTTTTTGGTTTTATTAGGATGGCACCCCCTGGGGGAATCGAACCCTCAACCCGCCCTTAGGAGGGGCGTATTATATCCATTTAACTAAGGAGGCATAATAAAAATTTTCAGTTGTAAATAGGGCTAAAAAGGGATAACATGAAGTTCTCTTAGGAGGGGCGTATTATATCCATTTAACTAAGGAGGCATAAAATATTGGGTTGTCTTTAGACAGGGAAAGAATTTGCAGCAAAAGAAAACAGACTAGGCCGGTCACACGGCCCTGTCTGTTTATTTTATACCAATCCGGCTGTTTTGTCAATCGTTTTCTGCAATGGCTTTATAGATTTGCTCTACCGTCTGGTCCAGGCTCTGCTCCTGGGTCAGAATGGTCTCGGCAATCATGGGCAGGTAGTCCTTTTCCTGCCACCAGCGGCGCATTTCTGTCTCGCTGAAGTCGTTTCGGTTGGGCTTGGTGCTGTGGCGGCGCAGGGTCTCCTCAAAGGGCAGGTCGTAGTAATAGGCGAATATGTTGGGGCCGTACTCATCTACCGCGGTGTGGAACAGAGGCGCGTAATCTTTTGCCGGCAGGATGCCTTCCAGGATAGAGACCGTTGAATGCCGCCGTCCATATTTCAGCAGCTCGATCATCAGCGGAAGGGATTTCTCCACTCCCTCCCGGCTCCACACATGGAGCACCTGCAGCCGGATCATGTCGTGGGAGATGAGCATGGTGTTGGGCCCGAATTTTTTCTGTAGGGCAATTCCCGCAGAGGTCTTTCCGCTGCCAGAATTGCCCCGGAGAATGATCAGCTTTGGCATGGCGTCTTCCTTTCTCGACTGGGCGGTACCTTTTTCTCCCGGGTCAGTCCTCGGCCCAGCCCCGGCAGCGTTGGACTGCCTTGTGCCAGCGGGCCATGTCCTGGGCGCGGCGTTCCTCCGGGTACTGGGGGGCAAACACCTGGTCCTCCCGCCACAGGGCGGTGAGAGCCTGGGGGCTATCCCACAGGCCCACAGTGAGCCCGGCCATCATGGCGGACCCCAAAGCAGTGGTTTCCAGGCACTGGGGGCGCAGCACCGGCGTACCCAGAATATCCGCCTGATATTGCATGAGAAACCGGCTGCGGGAGGCTCCGCCGTCTACCCGCAGCTCCTTTACTGGTACGCCGGAACCGGCCTCCATGGCCTTTACCAGGTCGCAGCTCTCCAAGGCAATGCTTTCCAGCACAGCCCGGCACAGGTGGGCCCGTTTGGCCCCCCGGGTTACCCCCAGCAGGGCCCCTCGGGCGTACATGTCCCAATAGGGGGCTCCCAGGCCCGTAAAGGCGGGTACAAAGCTGACACCGCCGGCGTCCTCCACAGTTTCGGCCAGCTGGTCGGCCTCCTGGGGGGTCTTGATCAGCTCCAGCTCGTCCCGCAGCCACTGAATGGCTGAGCCCGCGTTAAAGGCGCTGCCCTCCAGGGCGTAGACAGTGCGGCCTTGGAGCTTCCAGGCAACCGTAGTCAGCAGATTGGGGGAGTTTACCGGCTCGCCGCCAGTGTTCATCAGCACAAAGCAACCGGTGCCATAGGTGTTTTTGGCCATGCCCTTGTCAAAGCAGCACTGGCCGAACAGGGCGGCGTGCTGGTCTCCGGCCATGCCCGCAATGGGAATCTCCCTGCCCAGCACATCCGCGCCGCAGCAGCCCACCACCTGGCCGCATTCCACCACCTCCGGCAGGGCGCTGCGGGGGACGCCCAGCTCCTGGAGAAGTCTCTCGTCCCAGCACTGGCGGCGGATGTCGAACAGCATAGTGCGGGAGGCGTTGGACACGTCGGTGACAAAGGCACGGCCCTGGGTGAGGGAGTAGCAGAGCCAGCAGTCAATGGTGCCAAAGCGCAGGCGGCCCTTTGCGGCCAGCTCTCTGGCGGCGGGGACATGCTCCATGATCCACTGCATTTTGGTGCCGGAGAAATAGGGGTCGATGAGCAGGCCGGTGGTCTCCTTTATGTAGCCGCTTAGGCCCGCTGCATGCAGACGCTCGCACTGGGGAGCGGTGCGGCGGCACTGCCAGACAATAGCGTTGCAGATGGGGATGCCCGTGTCCCCGTCCCAGGCCACAGTGGTCTCCCGCTGGTTGGTAATGCTGATGGCCGCAATGTCCGCTGCCGTTACCCCGGCGTTGGCCACTGCCTGGCGCATGGCGTAGAGGGTGGTCTGTAAAATCTGCACTGCGTCGTGCTCTACATAGCCGGGCTGAGGGTAAATCTGCCGGAATTCCTTCTGCCCCATGCCTGCCACGCCCCCCAGGGCGTCAAACAGCACAGCCCGGGAGCTGGTGGTGCCCTGGTCAATGGAGAGGATGTATTTGCCGATTGTCATGGTATCACCGCCTTAATCTTTCTAGTGCGCAGGCCTTTTCAAAGGCCTGGCTCAGGAATTCCTTTATGGTGAGATGTTCATAGCCCCAGTTCATAGGCTCCAGCGACGTGGGGCCGGCGTAGCCTGTGGCGGCAATTTTTTCCATTACCGCCGGCCAGTCAATATGCCCGTCAAAGGGGAGCTGATGCTGGCCCCGGGCCCCGCCGTTGTCGTGAAGATGCAGGGCCATCAGCCTGCTTCCGTATTTTTCCAGCAGATCACCGGCGTGGGGGTCATTGGCATGGTGGCAGCTGTCGTAGCAGAAGCCCACTGTCTCACAGTCTGCCTCCTCTAAGACCCTTGCCAGGTTTTGGGTGTTGAAGATATTTTCCATGGCCACCCGCACCTGATGCTTCTCCGCCAGCTCCACAATGCTTTTTACCCGGTCCATACCCAGGCTGCCCAGCGGGTATGCGTCCCCAGGCAAATGCACCACCATAACAGGCACCTGATGGTGTGCGCAGTCCATGACGCAATTTCGGTAAAGCTCCGCCACCGCCTCGCCTGCCTGGCCGTCGCAGGACAGATCATTCTGCCACTGCACAGGGGTATGGATATTTTCTACCACAAGCCCCGCGTTCCGGGCCCGCCGCACATCCTGCTGGTAGCCGGGGCCCCGGCCAAAGCCGTCGCTCCACCAGAGCATCACCGAGTCAAAGCCCGCGGCTTTGATCAGGCGATAGCGTTGCTGCCAGTCCAGCGCATAGCCGAAAGCATTGTAGACGCCGGGCATTCGCTCACCCCCTCTTGAGACGCTCCATGGCCTCCGCCGTCTTCTCCGCGTCCCCAAAGGCAGAGAGCCGCATGCAGCCCGCGCCGTTTTTGCCAAAGCCCTCGCCGGGGGTGCCTACAATCTCCTTCTCGCCCAGCAGATAGTCGAAATACTCCCAGCTGCCCATGCCGTTGGGACACTGGAACCACACATAGGGGGAGTTTTCGCCCCCGGTGTACCACAGGCCCATGTCCTTCATGGCCTGGACCATTACCTGGGCGTTGCGCTTGTAGTAGGCAATGTTCTCCTGAATCTGCCGCTGGCCCTCAGGACTGAACACCGCCTCCGCCGCCCGCTGGGTGACATAGCTGACGCCGTTGAACTTGCTGCCCTGGCGGCGCTCCCACAGCTGGGCCGCCTGCACGCCGTCTACCTGCAGCTGGGGCTTGATCACCGTATAGCCGCAGCGCATGCCTGTAAAGCCCGCGGTTTTGGAGAGGGAGCCGAACTCAATGGCGCACTTCTCCGCCCCGGGGATGGAGAAGATGCTTCGGGGCAGGCCGGGGCTGACGAAGCACTCGTAGGCCGCGTCAAACAGAATGACCGCCTTCTGTTCCAGGGCATAGTCCACCCAGGCGGTGAGCTGCTCTTTGTTATATACCGCGCCGGTGGGGTTGTTGGGAGAGCACAGGTAGATGATGTCTACCGGATGGCCCTTCTGGGGCATGGGCAGAAAGCCGTTCTCCTTGTTGGCGTCAGCGTAGACAATTTTGCGGCCGGACATGATGTTGGTGTCCACATACACCGGGTACACCGGGTCTGGCACCAGAATGGTGTTGGCATTGTCAAAAATGTCCACAATATTGCCCACGTCGCTTTTGGCCCCGTCGCCCACATAGACCTCTTCGGGCTGCACGTCTACCCCAAAGCTGCCGTAATAGCCCGCAATGGCCTCCCGCAAAAAGGGGTAGCCGCTGCTGTCCGGGGAGTAGCCCCGGAAGGTCTCCTTTTTACCCATCTCGTCAGCGGCCCTGTGCATGGCCTCCACCACCACAGGGGCCAGGGGCAAGGTCACATCCCCAATGCCCATGCGGATGAGCTGGTTGTCCGGGTGGGCGGCAGTGTAGGCGTTTACCTTTTTGGCGATTGTGACGAACAGATAGCTCTGCTCCAAATTCTGAAAATTGGCGTTCAGTTTCATGGGGTCCATCTCCCTTACTGTTTTTCTGGTTTTTCTACCGTGACATACGGCGCAATGGCCGCAAACCTCTCCTGACTGATTCCCTTGACCTCCATCAGCTCCTTTGCCAGCACAAACCCGCCGTACCGCTCCCGGTAGCGGATGATCCGGTCTGCAATGGCCGGGCCTACTCCGGGCAGGGTGCGCAGCTCCTCCGCTGTGGCGGCGTTCAGGTCCAGCAGCCTGTCCGGCGGCTCAAAGGACGGCGCCGGGCTGGGGCCCTGGAGCACGGCCTTCCAGTCCACCGGGGAGGGGGGCTCCTGGTTGTGGTAAAATCCCTGCAGGGACAGGTAGGCGACAGGCTGGCCTGCCTGCTGCCCGAAAAGGAGAATGGAGAGAAGGATCAGGGCAAGCAGAGGGGGAAAGATGCTTTTTCTTACCGGCTTGTCCCCTCGGGAGGGGGACGTGTTTTCAGCCCTCGGCCTTTTCACCGGCATAGGCGGCGGCCGCGCCCACAAAGCCCTTGAACAGGGGGTGGGGCCGGTTGGGACGGGACTTGAACTCTGGGTGGAACTGCCCGGCCACAAAGAAACGCTTTTCGGGCAGCTCCACGGTCTCCACAATGCGCCCGTCCGGCGAGGCGCCGCTGATCTTCATGCCGTTCTCCTCCACCAGGCTCCGGTACTCGTTGTTGAACTCATACCGGTGCCGGTGGCGCTCATGGATAAGCTCCTGGCCGTAGCACTCCGCCATTCTGGTGCCGGGGACAATCTGGCAGGGGTAGCTGCCCAGGCGCAGGGTGCCGCCCTTGTTGATGTCTGCGTTCTGGTCGGGCATGAAGTCGATCACCTTGTGCAGGCCGTATTCGTCAAATTCTCCCGAGTTGGCATCGGCAATGCCGCAGACATTCCGGCAGAACTCAATGACCGCCACCTGCATGCCCAGGCAGATGCCCAGATAGGGGATGTCCCTCTCGCGGGCAAACCTTGCCGCCAGCACCATGCCCTCAATGCCCCGGCTGCCAAAGCCTCCGGGGATGATGACCCCGTGGCAGTCACCCAGCCGGGCCACGATGTTCTCCTCGTCCAGGGTCTCCGAGTCCACCCAGTCAATATCTACCCTGGCGCTGTGCTCATAGCCTGCGTGGGCCAGGGCCTCCATCACCGAGAGATAGGCGTCGTGAAGCTTGACATATTTGCCCACCAGGGCAATGCGCACGTTTTTCTTCCGGCCGCGGATCTTGTCCACCATGCGCAGCCACTCGGTCATATCCGGCTCAGGGGCGGAAAGATGCAGTTCCCGGCAGACAATGTCGGAGAATCTGGATTTTTCCAGCATGATGGGGGCCTCATACAGCACGGGAATGGTGAGGTTCTCAATAACGCAGTCGGGCCGCACATTGCAGAACAGGGCGATTTTGTGGAAGATGCTGGGGTCGTCAATGGCCACATCCGTGCGCAGCACAATAATGTCCGGCTTGATGCCCATGCTCTGCAGTTCCTTCACCGAGTGCTGGGTGGGCTTGGACTTGTGCTCGCCGGAGCTTTTCAGGTAGGGCACCAGAGTGACGTGGATGAACAGGGAATTGCCCGGCCCCACCTCCTGGCTCACCTGGCGGATGGCCTCTAAAAAGGGCTGGCTCTCAATGTCGCCGGCTGTGCCGCCAATCTCGGTGATGACAATGTCCGCGTTGTTCTTGCTGCCTACACTGTAGATAAAGCTTTTGATCTCTGTGGTGATGTGGGGGATGACCTGAATGGTCTCCCCCAGATATTCTCCCCGGCGTTCCTTGTTCAGCACATTCCAGTACACCTTGCCGGTGGTCAGGTTGGAGAACTTGTTCAGGTCCTCGTCAATAAAGCGCTCGTAATGGCCCAGGTCCAGGTCCGTCTCCAGGCCGTCCTCGGTGACATATACCTCGCCGTGCTGATAGGGGCTCATGGTGCCCGGGTCCACGTTGATGTAGGGGTCCAGCTTCTGAGCCGCCACCTTCAGCCCCCGGGACTTGAGCAGCCGGCCCAGAGAGGCCGCGGTGATGCCCTTGCCCAGGCCGGAGACCACGCCGCCGGTTACAAAAATATACTTAGCCATGTGAATCCTCTTCCTCCTCCAGAATGATCTCTCCGTCAAATACCCGCACAGCCCCGCCGGTCATGGTGATGCCCTGGGGGGTGTAATTGATGACCAGCTCGCCGCCCCGCAGCCTTACGGTCACATCCTCTCCCGGGGTGCAGAAGCCGTTGAGGCAGGCCGCGGTAACAGCGGCGCAGGCCCCGGTGCCGCAGGCCATGGTCTCGCCGCTGCCCCGCTCCCACACCCGCATGACCAGGCAGTTCCGGTCAATTACCTGGATGAACTCTGTATTCACCCGGTCCGGGAACAAGGGGTCGTTTTCAATCCGGGGCCCCAGCTGTTCCAGGTCCAGGTTCATGGGGTCGCCGCCAAAAATGACGCAGTGGGGGTTGCCCATGGACACGCAGGTGATGGTGAACTCGCTGCCCGCCATGTGGACCCTGCGGCCCACCACGCTCTCTCCCGGCAGGCGGACCGGAATGCTGCCAGGGCTCAGCTCGGCCCGGCCCATGTCCACAGCCACCCGCACCGCGCGGCCGTTTTTCTCAGTGACAGCGCAGGTCTTTATGCCGCTTTTGGTCTCAATATGCAGCAGGGGCTTGCGGGCAATGCCCTCGTCATACAGATACTTGGCCACGCAGCGGATGGCATTGCCGCACATGGCCCCCTCGCTGCCGTCGGCGTTGAACATGCGCATTTTCCCGTCGGCACTGTCTGAGGGGCAGATGAGGATAATGCCGTCGCCGCCCACCCCCTTGTGCCGGTCCGACAGCCGGACGGCCAGGGCCTCCGGGTTGGCAATGGGCTGCTTGAAGCAGTCCAGATAGATGTAATCGTTACCGCAGCCGTGCATTTTGGTAAACTTCAAAATCTCTGGCATAGCTTTCTTTTTCCTTTCCGTTCTATTCTTTCCCACTGCTGGCAAAGGGATGCTCCTCGGTCTCGATCTCCTGTCCATATTGGTCGTAGGCCTTGATCGTGATATCCCCCGGGTCAAAGCTCTCCGGGCCGGGCTCCTCTCCGGCGGAGCACAGGCTCCAGATGGTAATCCCCAGCAAGACCGCCGCCGTTGCCGTCAAAACCGCCCCGCTGACGCGGCCCAGCCGCAGGTACAGGTCCGAGGGCTCGTCCGCCCGGCAGGACTTCCAACGCTCGAAAATTTCCCAGGAAACCGACGGCTTTACCAGGTTTACCACGCCGAAAGCGCCCAGACCCAGGCACAGCAGAATCAGAACCCCTTCCTCCATTTTCACACCTCCTCATCTTCTATCCAGCCAGGCCTGTCCCCCGGCCTGTACGCAGGGGGGCGTCTCGCGCCACCCTTGGCGTCAGAGCTTTACGGTGTTTCGTGAAGGGGAAGCCAGGCTGTTCAAACCAAGGGTAAGGCAGGGAGAACGGAGACGCGAAGCCTCCCGGCCACCTTCCAACGCAAAAGTTTTTGCGGTATGTTGCGAAGTAAAATCACGTTTTTTCAAACAGAGAGCAAAAACTTGGCGAGTTAAAACGCCTTGCGTTTTAATCTCGCGAACATTTCTCCGCGTCAATGGCCAGCACCAGCATTAAGGCGTAAAGGGCGTCGTCGGGAAAGGCCACGTCAATGGTATAGGTGTCCGTCCAGTTCCAGACCTCCTTGGAGACCCTGGCAATCAGGTCCCCCTGGGGGCCCAGCACCTGATAGTCCCATTCCAGCCAGTCGCCCTCTACATGCCAGCCGTTGCACTCGATGTTGTAGCGGGGCTTGAAAAAGCTCAGCTCCTTGCTGATGCACCCAATGTACTGCCCGCCCACATAAAGCTCGAACTTGGGCAGCCAGGTGAGCACCCGCTCCTGCACCATGCCCAGCTCCTGGCCATAGGGGTCGAAAATCTTCAGGCAGTGGCCCCAGCTGAGCTGGCCCCGCACTGTGTAGGCGGTACTGCCGTCCTCATAGTAGATGTCGTAACTGTCCAGCCACGAGAAAAAACGCTGTTTGAATAAAAGCTTCATCCTTTACCCCCAAATCATAAATGAAAATGTTCCCAGGCCTTTATAGCACAGCCGGTAATGCCCCGGCTTTTCCAGCACCTTCGCCGGCATCGCAAACCCCGCGTCAGACAGTCCGGCCATGCGGCCATATACGACCATGCGATCGACTTTCCACAGGAACTGCTCCCGATATACGGTATACCATGACCCGCGGTAATAGTAATCTATCCACCAGCCGGGGGCGGACGGCAGCCATATATCCTCTTTCGTCAGCAGCTTCATGTGCAGAAGAGACAGCTCCACGCCCACAAAGTCACTGGCCAATCTTTTTAGGTCCAGCGCGTCCAGCTCAAAGGGCCTCACCTGCTGAAACCACATGGCGGCCGTCTCCCGGCAGGCAGGCGGCTCCTCCGGGTCCTCCCAAAGAGGGAACCAGGCCTCCGGGTCCCAGCTTTGAAGGGGGGCGCAGGCGCTGAGGGTCAGGAGAAAAAGCAGGGCGCAGGCAAGCAGCCTTTTCATGTCTTCCGCTCCTTCCTCAAACCACAGGCTTTCTTCGACCGCAGGCGGTACTTAGAGGCTTTGTTGCCTACCCCTTGATCTCAAACGGGAACGCCCCGAAATTTCCATAGCACAGCCGGTATTTCCCCGGCTGATCCAGCACCCGGGCGGGCATAAAAAAGTTCACGTCCTGCGTGCCCGCCTTCAGTCCTCTGGCAACGGCCTGCTCCTGGCAGGAGTTTTTCAATACCGCCTCCCGGTACACCGTATGCCATGCACCGTCACAGTAATAGTCGATATACCAGCCGGGTATTGCTGACGGCCGCAGGGAAGCTTCCTCCAGCCACAGCTCCATGCACAGGGCGGACCAGTCCTCCTCCGGCCGGTCTCCCAGCAGATTGTCCCCCCAAAGCCTTTCGTCAACAGGCTCTACCTTCTTGAACTCCATAGAAACGCCCTCCTGATTTTCCGGCGTCTCTCCCGTCTCCTCCCAAATGGGGAACCAGGCCTCCGGGTCCCAGCTTTGAAGGGGGGCGCAGGCGCTGAAGGTCAGGACAAAAAGCAGGGCGCAGGCAAGCAGTTTTTTCATGGTTCTCGCTCCTTTCTCAAGTGACAGGTTTCTTTTTTCAGCGGACAGGGGTCTTAGAACCTGTATTCACAGGCGTTGAACGCCGGAGGGACGGGTCTTTTGCCGTCCTGCTGCGTTAAAAAATCTTGAAATACGGCAAGTATTCCTGCGATTTTTTGCCTTGCAGGGCGACAAAATCCCTCGCCCCTCCGGCATCCTCCGCCTATGAATACAGGTTCTTAGTTCACGCTTCCCGCTGCTGACGCGGACCCTTCCCCGGCCGTCAGGTCCACCGGCACGAACCACTGGTCCTGATGCTCCCAGAAAATGTCCAGGGCGTAGGCAGGAATCTGCGCCCAGAAGCCGAAGCCTTCCTCATTCCGCCAGCGCAGGCGTACCTGCAGGGGCGCGCCGTCCGGTTTGGTGTGGACCACGGCCATCTCATAGCCCTCGCGGCCCTTCACCGGAGAGAACTGGGGCATCTCATACTCGCTGGTGGGCTGGGGGTTGTTGGGAGTCCAGCCCAGGTCCTCCACCATCTCCTCTGGGGTACGAGAGCCTCCGGGTGCAGTAACGAAAGCTTTTTTGATGTATTCCTCATAGGTCAGATTCTTAGGGGGAATCCAATGGTCCGGCGTGGGCCAGTCCCCGTTGATGGGCTGGATGGTCATACAGAATTCCCAATTTTGGGCCGTATATCCCGCGGGGTTCCAAGGCCAGCAGTCCGTGTGTCTTTCAAGCTCCTGGAGGCTCATACCAGTCAGTTCTATGATCTCCTCCTCGGATTTCACCGGGGTGAAGTCGAATTGGAAGGCCCCTTTTCTGTAGGTACAGCAAGCCCACATGTCTTCTCCGCTGACCTCATCTACCGCCTGGTCGTTAAGCCACCATATCTTTCCCAGTTCGCTGCTCTCTTTCTGGACACGCTCCAAAACCATCTGGACGTTGTTGGACGACCCATGCCGCCATGTGGGCGGGGCCGAGGGCTCCTGGTCAAAGTCCTTATACGGGTCATCCACCGGCAGCACCGGTTCCGGGTCCGGCTTTGAGGCGGAACCGCAGGCCCCCAGCAGAAGCGTCAGGGCCAGAAGCAGCGCGCAGGCGATCTGTTTTTTCATGGCGCGGCTCCTTCCTGCTGAGAGGGCTCTCCGGTGTCTACCCGAATGAACCACTGGTCGAAATACTGGTAGAAGCGGTCCACCGCCCAACCGGGGACCACAGCCCAGCACCCATAGCCGTCCTCTGTCTTCCACTGGAAGCGGACCTGCAGGGGCTGGTCTGAGGGGGTGCGGGCTACCACAGCCATCTCCACCCCCGCAAGGCCCTCTACCGGCCGGAACACCGGGGGCTGGTACTGGCTGGCAGGCTGGGCGTTTTTGGGGCCGTACTGGCCCGCGCGGTACATTTCCATCAAATCATATTCCGATTCTTCGTCAGAAAAGCGTTTGCTCTTGGAGATCGTGTCCTGCAGATCATCCTCATAGGTCTCGTAGGCCCCGCCCTCCGGGGTGGCCCACAGGCCAAAGCCTTCCCCAGTCATGGGCTGCAGGGTCACATAAAAATGCCATTCGCTGGTCAGATTGCACCAGTTTTCCCAGGGCCAGGGGTCCATCCAGGACCATTGCAGCTCTTCGCCGGTCAGGCCGTAAAGCGGGGCCAGAGCCTCCGGCTCTCGGGGGTCCTGGAACATAAACGAGCACACGCCATTGTGGCAGACCCCGTCGGCAAAGACCTTTTGGCCGTACATCTCAGTGACAGGCGCGTCGTTGAACCACCAGACCTCCCCAAAGCCCTTGACCTCCTCCCGCAGAAGCGCACCGTTCCAGGAGTAAGCCATGACAGAGCTGAATTGAGACTCGCCCCTTTCGCTGTTGCTGGAACGGTAGTCCTCAGGGTCGGCGGTAAGGCCGTCTTCCGGCTCGGGCATGGGGGCCACGGTGGGGACAGGAGAGGACAAGGGAACGGAGGGATCGGCGCTGGCCTTAACCCACAGGGACGGCCCGTTTTCCAGGAGGCTGTCCAGTATATGCCCGGGGACCTCCGCCAGGAACCAGAACCCTTCCTCCTGCCAGTGCACCCGGGCGGACAGAATGTCCCCGTTGGGCAGGGATTCTACCACGGCCATCTCCATGCCGGGATGCCCTTCCGCCGGCTCCCACTGAGGGGGCTGGTAGTCTTCCAAGGGCTCCGGCACATAGCCCTCCGGCACAGGGGCCGGGGTTGCGGTGCTGCCGCGCCAGCGGGGCGTTATTTCTATGCCGCTTATGGGGCTGCCCTCCTCCGGCTCCGGGGGATTCCATTCAGGCAAAGCAGGGGGCTCCTCCTGGGGCCGGAGGGTGACAGTCAGGGTAAAATGCAGCATCAGCTCCCGCCAGTCCGCCCAGGGCCAGCGGGTCATTAGCCCCAGCCTCAGCTCCTCCTCCGAGATGCCGTACAGCAAGGGCAGCTCCTCGTCCGCTACATCCTCCTCCAGGTAGCGGGAAAAGGTAACCAGCCCCTCCCGGCACTCGCCAAAGGTCCACATGGGGAATCTCGCCTGAGTCAGCTCCACCACCGCTTCCTCGTCAATCCAGAAGAATTCCTCGGGCAAATCCTGCTCTGTCTCCCGCACCATCTCCAGAAGATCGTCAGGATTATTTGCAGCCACTTTGGATTCGACCATGCCGTATTCCCCTGTTCCGAAGAAAGTTTCGGACTCGCTTGAGGCGGAAGCGGCGGGATTGCTGGGCTCGCTTGAAACGGAAGGGACGCTTTCTGCCGGGGGTTCGGCCTCCTTACAGGCGGCAAGGTTGAGCAGAAACGCTGCGGCAAGGCAAAAAGCCTGGACGCGGGGCTTTCTTCGGGGGTTTTTCATAGGGGACACTCCTTTCTGATGGCCGTTCTTTCTATATACATCGACAGTCAGCAGAAGGAAGTTAAGTTTTTTTGGCAGGTTTGATAAAAGTATGGGAAGGCCGGTCGGGGTGAGAACGGCATATTGCCAAAACAGCCGTTATGGGTCAATGGCGGCGGGCAGGGTTACACCTCAACCTGGCCGTCATACACCTTCACAGCCTCGCCGGTCATGAGCACACGCTCGTCGGTGTAGTTGATCATCAGCTCGCCGCCGTTCAGAATCACCCGCACGTCCTCGCCCTTGGGACAGTAGCCGTTGAGAGTGGCGGCCACCACGGCCGCGCAGGTGCCGGTGCCGCAGGCCATGGTCTCGCCGCTGCCCCGCTCCCAGATGCGGGCCTTGAGGGTGTGGCTGTCAATGACCTCTACGAAGCCAACATTTACTTTTTCGGGGAACAGAGGGTCGTTTTCCAGCCTGGGGCCCAGCTCCTCCACCGGAGCCTTGTCCGCCGAGGGCACGAACACAGTGGCATGGGGATTGCCCATGGAGCAGCAGGTGACGGCGTACCGGCCGCCGGCAAGGTTCAGCTCCCGGCCCACCACCGGCCCGCCGGGCAGGCTGACAGGCACCTTTTCGGGGGCCAGCTCCGCCTGGCCCATGTTGACGGCAACCTTGCTCACCAGGCCGTTTTTGGTGATGACAGTGCACTCCCGCACACCGCTTTTGGTCTCGATGCGCAGCACGCTGCGGCCCACCCCGGCGGGCTGGCCCTTGGCAATGCCGTTGTCGTAAAGATATTTGGCCACGCAGCGGATGCCGTTGCCGCACATCATGCCCTCGCTGCCGTCCCGGTTGAACATGGTCATTTTGCCGTCGGCTATTTTAGAGGGGCTCATGAGGATGACCCCGTCGCTGCCCACGCCGTTGTGCCGGTCCGACAGGCTCACTGCCAGAGACTCCGGCGAGGCCACCCGGTTCTGGGGGTCAAAGCAGTTGATATAGATATAGTCGTTGCAGCAGGCGGACATTTTGGTGAAGGGGATTTTCAGCTTCCGGGCCTTCAGGTCGTTGATGTCCACAATCTCCGTGTTTTCAGGGGTATAGCGGCTCATCAGGGAGTCTGCCAGCGCGTTGGCGGTGTCAATGGCCGTGAGGCAGGGAATGCCCAGAAGGCTTGCCTTGCGGCGGATTTTCACGCTGTCCCGGGCAGGGTTGCGGCCCTTGGCCGAGGTGGAGATCACATAGTTGATATGCCCGCTTTCCAGCAGGGTGATGGTGTTCTGGTGGGGGTTCTCGTGAATCTTGTCCACCACAGTGACATTGAGCCCAGCCTTGAACAGCAGCAGAGCCGTGCCGCCGGTGGCAAACAGCTGAAAGCCCAGCCGGTCAAACTTTTTGGCGATTTCGCTGATCTCCCGCTTGTCCTGGTCCCGCACGGTGATGAACACGCCGCCGCCCTTGTGCATTTTGTGGCCCGAGGCAACCAGTCCCTTGTAGAGGGCTTCCTCCAGGCTGTTGCCAATGCCCAGCACCTCGCCGGTGGACTTCATCTCAGGGCCCAGATGGGTGTCTACGTCGGCCAGCTTCTCAAAGGAGAACACCGGCACCTTTACCGCCACATAGGGGGAGGGCTTGTAAAGGCCTGTGCCAAAGCCCAGGTCCCGGAGCTTATAGCCAAGGCTGGCCTTGGTGGCCAGGTCGCACATGGGCACCCCGGTGACCTTGCTGATATAGGGCACGGTCCGGCTGGCCCGGGGGTTCACCTCGATGACATAGATCTCCCCGTCCATAATGATATATTGCAGGTTGATGAGGCCGATGCCGTGAAGCTCCCGGCAGAGAATCTCTGTGGTAGCCACGATTTTGGCGCTCATGCCGTCGTCAATGTCAGAGGCTGGGTACACGGCAATGCTGTCGCCGGAGTGGATGCCTGTGCGCTCCACATGCTCCATAATGCCGGGGATGAGGATATCCTCCCCGTCGCAGATGGCGTCCACCTCGATCTCCATGCCGGAGAGATACTTGTCGATCAGCACGGTGTTGTCCTGCTTGTTGCCCAGGATGATCTCCATGTACTCCTCAATGTCCTCCGGGCAGGTGGCAATGATCATGTTCTGCCCGCCCAGCACATAAGAGGGCCGCATGAGCACCGGGTAGCCCAGCCGCTCCGCGGCGTCCAGGGCCTCGGCGGCAGTAGCCACGGTAGAGCCCTTGGGCCGCTTGATGCCCGCCCGTTCCAGCAGCTCGTCAAAGCGCTCCCGGTCCTCGGCCATGTCAATGGTGTCGGCGGAGGAGCCCAGAATGGGGATGTTGTTCTGAGCCAGGGTTTTGGTGAGCTTGATGGCTGTCTGTCCTCCAAAGGCCACCACTACCCCAATGGGCTTTTCCAGCTTGATAATGTCCATTACGTCCTCAGGGGAGAGGGGTTCAAAGTAAAGCCGGTCGCCGGTGTCAAAGTCTGTGGAGACAGTCTCGGGGTTGTTGTTGATGATGACCACCTGATACCCCAGCTGCTGCAGGGACATAACACAGTGGACGCTGGCGTAGTCGAACTCAATGCCCTGGCCAATGCGGATGGGCCCGGAGCCCAGCACGATCACAGTGGGCTTGTCCCCCTTGCTCTGGATGAAATCCAGGGCCTCGTCCTCTCCGCCGCTCTCCGGGGTGTCGTAGGAGGCGTAGAAGTAGGGGGTGTGGGCGGCAAATTCTCCGGCGCAGGTGTCCACCATTTTAAAGGTGGTCTGCCGCTCCCACTCCACCTGACAGCCGGAGAGCCGCTCGATGGTCCGGTCCGGGTAGCCCAGCTGCTTGCCCTGGGTGTACAGCTCTTTGGTAAGGCGCCCCTTGGCAAGCTCCCGCTCATAGTCCAGCAGCACCAGCAGCTTGGAGAGGAACCACTCGTCAATCATGGTCAGCTCATGGAGCTCCTCCACGGTGCGGCCCCGCTTCAGGAGCTCATACACCGCGAAGATACGCTCGTCGGTGGCGTGCTCCGCTATGCGCAGCAAAACGCCGTCCTCCTCATGGGCAAACTTGGGCAGGTTCAGGGTGTCAATGGTCTTGCCGTCGGAGGAGAGCTCGGCCCCCCGCACAGCCTTCATCAGGGCCATTTCAAAGGTGTCGGCAATGCTCATCACCTCGCCGGTGGCCTTCATCTGGGTGCCCAGGTCCCGCTTGGCGTAGACAAATTTGTCAAAGGGCCACTTGGGGAACTTTACCGCCACATAGTCGATAGAGGGCTCGAAGGCAGCGTAGGTCACCCCTGTGACCGCGTTTTTGATCTCGTCCAGCCGGTAGCCGATGGCGATTTTGGTGGCCACCTTGGCAATGGGGTAGCCTGTGGCCTTGGAGGCCAGGGCCGAGGAACGGCTCACCCGGGGGTTCACCTCAATCACCGCGTACTCAAAGCTCTCCGGGTGCAGGGCGAACTGGCAGTTGCAGCCCCCCTCTACCCCCAGCTCGTTGACAATGTCCAAAGCAGCGGTGCGCAGCAGCTGATACTCCTTGTCCGACAGGGTGACCGTGGGGGCGATGACAATGGAGTCGCCGGTGTGCACCCCAACCGGGTCCAGGTTTTCCATGGAGCAGATGGTGATGGCGTTGCCCGCGCCGTCCCGCATGACTTCAAACTCGATCTCCTTCCACCCGGCAATGCTCTTTTCCACCAGCACCTGGGTGATGGGGGACAGGGCCAGGCCGTTGGCGGTGACCTCCCGCAGCTGGGCCCGGTCCTCTACAATGCCGCCGCCGGTGCCCCCCAGGGTAAAGGCCGGGCGGATGATGACCGGGTAGCCGATTTCAGCGGCAAAGGACTCCGCGTCCTCCACCGTGGTGACCACCTTGCTGGGCACGCAGGGCTGGCCGATGCGCTCCATAGCGTCCTTAAAAAGCTGGCGGTCCTCAGCCTTGTCAATGGTCTCGGGGCCAGCCCCCAGCAGGCGCACCCCGTGCTTGGCCAAAAAGCCCTCCTTGGCCAGCTGCATGGAGAGGGTCAGTCCTGTCTGCCCCCCAAAGCCGGAGAGGATGCTGTCAGGCCTCTCCTTCTCAATAATGCGCTTGACGGTGGTGAGGGTCAGCGGCTCGATGTAAATGCGGTCGGCCATGGCCTGGTCTGTCATAATGGTGGCCGGGTTGGAGTTTACCAGCACAATCTCGATGCCGTCCTCCCGCAGAGCCCGGCAGGCCTGGGTGCCGGCGTAGTCGAACTCCGCCGCCTGGCCGATGACAATGGGTCCCGAGCCGATGACCAATACCTTTTTGATGTCCTTATTCAGTGGCATAGTATCCTCCTCCGCTTCACAGCGTCTTTTCCCGTTTATTGCCTACATAGGGCCCGTCCACGCACTGTCCCTGGCACAGGCGGAAGCCCTTTTTCTCGTAATATTCGTTTAGAGAGGCATTGTTGGCGGCGCAGTCCAGCCGCAGGGCGGTAAGCCCCCGCTCTCTTGCCAATTTCTCCGCCCAGCCCAGCAGCCGGCCCCCGGCGCCCTTATCACTTAAAGACGAAACCAGGTTGTGCACATACAGGGCCCGGGCGGCGGCGCTGTCCTCCCACTGCCCGTCCTCTTGCCGGAGTACCGCCGCGCTGGCAATGGCCCCGTTCCGCCTAAGCAGGTACAGCCGGCCGGCCCTTGCCTCTTCCCGGTAGTATTCCTCCGGGTAGACCTCTGGGTAGCGGTTGACATTCCACTGGCGGATGCCCACCCGGTCCATCCAGGCGGTACGCTCTTTCACCAGGGCCATCACCCTGGCGGCGTCCTCGGGCTTGGCCTGAGTAAAGGCTTCGTCCATGAGCCTCTCTCCGCCAGAACCGCCCCAGGCGTACAGGTCCTCCCGCACAGCGCCCGAAGGGGTGTCATAGGGCATGGGCCCAAAGCCCTCTCTTGCCAGGGCGCAGCGGATCAGCGCTTTTGTAAGCCCGGGCACGTCCTCCCGGCCCAGGGCTTCCTCTGTGTCCATCCAGACCACCAGGTCGTTCTCGTCCTGGTCCGGCGCTGCCTCGCCACAGACGTATTCTGCCCCAAAGGCCGCGTACCAGTCCTTCTCTCCAAAGCGCACCGCCAGCAGCCGGCCCGGCTCTACGGTAACGCCGGTCTCCTCCAGCAGTTCCCGGCGCACCGCGTCCTGGGGGCTCTCGCCGTGCTCGATATAGCCGCCCGGCACAATCAGCAGCCCCTTGCCGCCCCCATAGGTGTGGCGGCAGAGCAGCACCTTGCCGTCTCTGATCACCACGCCTGTGACAGAGCGGCTCCAGTCTGTGTTTCCCCGCTCCATGGGCTAGTCCCCCAACAGGGCGAAAAACTCGTCGAACAGAAACTCTGTGTCCAGGGGCCCGCCGCAGGCCTCGGGATGGAACTGGGTGGTAAAGGCGGGCAGGCTGGTGTAGCGCAGGCCCTCGCAGGTGCCGTCGTTCACGTTGACATACCGCTCCTGGCCCACGGCGGGGTCCATACTGTCGCCCACCACTGCATAGCCGTGGTTCTGGGAGGTGATATACACCCGGCCGGTCTCCAAATCCTTGACCGGCTGGTTCTCCCCCCGGTGGCCATATTTCAGCTTTTGGGTTCTGGCCCCATGGGCCAGAGCCATCAACTGGTGCCCCAGGCAGATGCCGAACATGGGCTTTTTCAGCCCGGCAATCTCCTTCAGGTTGGCAATAAGCTCCGTGTTCTCCGCCGGGTCGCCGGGGCCGTTGGAGAGCATAACGCCGTCCACGTTCATGGCGGCGATCTCCTCTGCGGTAGTGGTGCAAGGGCACACGGTCACCTGGGCGCCCCGGTCTGTCAGCTCCCGCCAGATGTTCTTTTTCAGGCCGTAGTCCATAAGAGCCAGCCGCTTTTTGGGGTTCTCGGGGCCTACCACATATTTTTCTTTGGTGGACACAGCCCGCACCGCGCCCTGGGCCCTGTAGGCGGAAAGGGCCGCCAGGTCCACCGAGGCGGGGTCGTCGGTGATCACCCCGTTCATCACGCCCTTTTCCCGGATGATCTTGGTGACTGTGCGGGTGTCGATGCCCTCCAGGGCCACCAAGCCCCGGTCTTGAAAAAAGGCGTCAAGACTGCCTTCCGAACGGAAATTGGAAGGCGCTTGGCACCAATGCTTTACAATATAGCCCCCAGGGCCCACCATGTCGCTCTCAAAGTCAGCGGGGATCACGCCGTAATTGCCAATCAGCGGGAAGGTCTGCACCACGATCTGCCCCCAAAAGCTGGGGTCTGAGAGGGTCTCAAGATAGCCGCTCATGCCGGTGGTAAAAACCACCTCGGCCATCCGCTCGCCCCGGGCGCCAAAGCGCCGGCCCTGAAAGGTTCTGCCGTTTTCCAGCACCAGCCAGGCTGTGGCCGGGGTGTTTTCCTTGTGCTCCATGTGCCATCCATCCTTTCCATTCGTTGCGGGTTTGCCAGAACAGTCCTTAATCCTATATATTTTACTAGAAACCGGCTCTGAGTGCAAGAGAAAAATGAAATTAGGTGGGATTGCCCAAGGACTTTAGTTGACATGCCGGTGAATTTCGTGTATACTGAAAACACAGATATTTAATAGGAAGATGGCGGCGCGGCGTGTGGCTGCTTGCTGTCCTGCCTCTGAAACCGGTATCTTGGAAAGGAGCTGTCAACATGAAAAAAACTGTGAGCCGTCTGCTGGCCTTTGCTTTGGCCCTGTGCCTTGCCCTGGGCGGTCTTGGTCAGAACGCCTTGGCTCAGGAGGAATTCTACCCGCCCACCCAGGATATGCCTTTTACTGACATTCCCAACTGGTCCTGGTTCTATCCCTACCTGGAAGAGGCTTTGAAGCTGGGCGTCTTTTCCGGCACGTCGGCCACCACCTTTGGGGCACAGCGGGCGCTCACCCGGGCGGAGGCTGTGACGGCCCTGGCCCGGGTTCATGAGGCCATTACCGGCGAGCCGGTGGCCGCTACCCCCCAGACCCCCTTTGCCGACGTGCCGGCATCCAGCTGGTGCGCGGAATATGTGAGCTGGGCCTATGAGAGCGGCCTGGCCTCCGGTACAGGGGACGGGAGGTTTCTCCCTGGCCGGCCGGTCACCTATGCGGAGCTGGTGGTCATGTTCCACCGCTATCTCCAACTGATCGACCGGGAGAGCCTGTATGACCCGGTCCCCGCCCCGGGTGGCTCCGCGGACTGGTACTGGTTCCCCGGCTGGGCTATGCCCCATATGAACGCTATCTCCGGGTATGACATTTTCAGCTCTGTCTATGTGGAGGAGCCTATGGATCATATCCTCCGCTACGAGGCCACTAGGTGGTATGTCCGTCTGTACGAAAAGGCTGTCTTCCCAGTGGACAAGGAGACCCCCCGGCAGAAATTCCTGTACGACTACCATAAGCCGGGTGAGGACAACGGTTGGCCGGTCCTGGAAAATGAGGATCAGTACACGATTCTTACCAGCTATTCGGAGTACAGCCAGTACATGATGGACCGCCAGAACGGGGCGGAGGAGTTCCAGAAGGTGAAGCAGGCGGCTCCCTTGGAGATCGACCAGGCGTTGTTTGAGGACTACGACCTGCTGGCCGCAGACCTGCGCTGGTATGGCGCGGGAACGCTGGACTATGAGCTTGGCGGCGTTGACATGGAGGATGGAGAGGCAAAGCTTACGGCGGTAGAGAAGGCCTTCACAGCAAACGGGAGCTGCGGCAGGGCTGTGCTGTTCTTAACCCCGGCGCCCAAAGGCACGGTTCAGGCCAGCGTCACCTATCTCTGTTGGACAGAGGAGGTATACCCGGAGTGAGGCTTTCCTAGGGCGTGTTCAGCTTATGTGAACACGCCCTAGGCGGATCTCTGGTTGCAAATCTCTTTTGTTTGTGGTATGATATCTTTAAATTATTACCACATTTCGGGAGGGAATTATGAGAAAAACACAATTCAACTACGGTTGGACCATTCGCAGCGGCATGGAGGGCCCCTTTGACGCCATCTTTGCCCCCAGTAACGAGGCCCGGCCTGTCACCCTGCCCCACGACGCCATGATTGAGGAGGAACGGGACCCTGGCAGCCCCAGCGGCACCCAGTACGGCTTTTACCCCGCAAAATGCTATACCTATCTCAAGACCTTCCCGGCCCCTGCGGAATGGGAGCAGGAGACCGTCATGGTAGAATTTGAGGGCGTTATGCGCCGGGCGATGGTGTACCTCAACGGTCATTTCATCGGGGGGAACGCCTACGGCTACACCGGCTTTACGGTCTGCCTGGACCCTTACCTGCAATATGGGCGGGAGAACACCCTGAAGGTGCTGGCCCTTAACGACGAGCGTTCCTCCCGGTGGTATCCCGGGTCGGGCATTTACCGGGACGTGTGGCTGCTGCAAGGGGGCAAAACCTGGTTTGTGCCGGGGAAGCAGCGGGTCACTACAGTCTCTTTGGAGGAGGGCTATGCGGTGCTGCGCCTGGAGGGAAAGCTGGCCCACAACCGGCTTCAGCCCCAGCGTCTTACTCTGGAGGCCAAGCTCTTTGACCCGGACGGCAGGCTGGCGGCGGAGACGGTTTTGCAGACGGCTGTGGCCAGGGAGGGGGAGAACCGCTGGCACACCCAGCTCACCCTGGACGCCCCTGTCCTCTGGTCGCCGGAGGCCCCGGCCCTTTACACCTGCCGGCTGACCCTGCGGGACGGCAGCGCCATTGTGGACCAGTGGGAGGACCGCGCCGGCATCCGCACCCTGGCTCTGGACGCCCGGCAGGGGTTGCGGGTCAACGGAGTGGAGACCAAGCTGCGGGGGGCCTGCATCCACCACGACAACGGCGTGATCGGCGCGGCCAGCTTTCTGGACGCGGAACGCTTCCGCATGAGGAACCTGAAAGCGGCGGGCTTCAACGCCATCCGCAGCGCCCATCACCCGGCAGGGCCCGCATTGCTGAAGGCCTGCGACGAGGTGGGCATTCTGGTGATGGACGAGCTGTCGGACATGTGGAACGTGCCCATGAACACCGGCGACTTTGGGCTGGACTTTCAGAACAGCTGGGAGGCGGCGCTGGAACAGATGGTGGACAAGGACTACAACCACCCCTGTGTGGTAATGTACAGCACCGGCAATGAGATTCCTGAGATTGGCCGGGTCTCCGGCTGGGAGCTGAACCAGCGCATCGCGGAGGAGCTGCGCAGGCAGGACCCCACCCGGTACAGCACCTTTGGGCTCAACGGCCTTTTGGCTGTGGCGGACGTGCCGGACATTGGCGAGATGATGAAGCACGAGCCGCCGGCAGAGCCCCAGGCGGAGAGCGCCGGGGCCGAGGAGCTGAACCAGCTGATGGGCAGCGCGGGCCAGCAGGATATGGACGCCTTCTCGGTGATGGACATTCTGACAGACCGGGTGGAGCCCGCTGCCTCTGCTGTGGACGTGGTGGGGTACAATTATCTGACGGCCCGGCACGAGCTGGAGCATCAGAACCACCCGGATCGGGTGGTGGTGGGCAGCGAGACCTATCCGCCGGAAATCGCCCGGCTGTGGGAGATTGTGGAACGCTGCCACCATGTGATCGGCGACTTCACCTGGACCGGCTATGACTATCTGGGAGAGGCCGGTATCGGCATTCCCCATTATAACAGCGAGTTCACCAGGATTCAGGGGGGCTGGCCGGACCGGCTGGCCTACTGCGGAGACATTGACCTGAACGCCAGCCGCAGGCCCGTGAGCTTTTTGCGGGAGCTGGCCTTTGGCCTGGGCAAGGGGCCCTGTCTGGCAGTGGAGCGGGCGGACCGGCATGGCATGTCCTTTGACTATAACGGCTGGAAATACGCAGACTGTCTGGCCTCCTGGACCTTCCCGGGGTATGAGGGCAAGCCGGTGTGGGTGCGGGTGCTGGCCCGGTGCGGCGAGGTGGAGCTGCTTTTGAACGGGCAGTCTCTGGGCCGCAAAAAGGCCGGGGAGCTGGAACGCCTTACCACTCTGTTCCAGGTGGAATACCAGCCGGGCCAGCTCACTGCCATAGCCTATGAGAATGGCGTGGAGGTGGGCCGGGACACCCTGACCACCGCCGGCCCTGCCGCTGCCCTGCGGCTGACAGCGGACCGGGAGACGATTTCCGCCGGAGGGCAGGGCTTGGCGTTTATCACCGCCGACCTGACCGACGCTGCCGGAAACTGGAACCGCTGGGAGCAAAAGGAGGTCGCTGTGGAGGTAGAGGGGCCGGGGGTTCTGCTGGGCTTTGGCTCGGCCGCCCCCAGTACCGAGGGCAGCTATCAGTCCCCGGTCTGCTCCACCTGGGACGGCCGGGTCATGGCCGTGGTCCGCAGCCTGGACGTTACAGGGGAGGTTCGGGCCAGGTTCACCGCCCCGGGCTGCGAGAGCGCAGAGATAGTGATTACCACCGAGTGAGACGCGGGCACAAGTACATACAATAAGGGCCTGTGGACAGAAGCGTCGGCCTCTGCGCACAGGCCCGTAGGGTATGCCTGAACATTTGACTTTTGAAGCCTGTCGCCCAACTGCTGGGCGGCAGGCTTCTTCTATGAATGTTAGAAATCTGAGACTGGTGGGGAGCGGTTAGCTTTGCCCGCGACAGGTTTTGGGAGCGCCGAAAGAACAATTCTGGTTGAGTGAGAGGCAGGCATAAGTCCATGAAACAAGAGCCGTGGACAGAAGCGTCGGCCTCTGTACGCAGGCCTCATAGGGTATACCTATTTGAATGCAGAGGCCTGCCGTCCAGCAGTTGGACGGCAGGCCCTTTTTTTGCGTTGTCTGGAATGTCAGCGTTTGGCGGCGGTTGGACCGGACTCTGCTGTCATGCAGCTCAAAATTTCTTCCAGGGCCTTCAGGGGGGACTGGCCGTGGAGCCTGACGCTGAGATAGGGGCGGCTCCCGGCGCTGAGCATTACCCGGCCGTTCATGCGCTTTACCAGGGCCCCCACCTGCTCCGTGTCCAGCTCGGCCATATAGAGCAGCAGGCTGTCCCCCTGCTGCTTGACCTCGCTGACCCCCAGTTCGCCGGCAGTGTTGCGGAGAAGGGCAATGTCGATCAGCCCCCTGACCGCCTCCGGCGGTTCACCAAACCGGTCGATCAGCTCATCCATTACATCCAGAGCGTCGGCCTCGTCCTGTACCTGGGCAATGCGGCGGTATACCTCCAGGCGCAGGTTGACGCTGTCGATATAGCTCTCGGGAATGTGGGCCTCCACCTGCATATCCACCAGACAGCTCTCGTCGGCGGCCTTTTTCAAGGGCTCGCCCTTCATCAGGCTGACCGCCTCGTTGAGAAGCCTCACATACATGTCGTAGCCCACGGCCTCCATGTGGCCGTGCTGCTCGCCCCCCAGCACATTGCCCGCGCCCCTGATTTCCAGGTCCCGCATGGCGATTTTGAAGCCGGAGCCGAACTCGGTGAACTCCCGGATAGCGGAGAGCCGCTTCTGGGCAATCTCCTGCAGGGACTTGTTGGGGGTGTAGGTAAGGTAGGCGTAGGCCCGGCGGTTGCTGCGGCCCACCCGGCCTCGGAGCTGGTGCAGCTGGCTGAGGCCCATGCGGTCGGCGTTTTCGATAATCAGGGTGTTGGCGCTGGGCACGTCCACGCCGGTCTCGATGATGGTGGTGCACACCAAAATGTCGATCTCGTGGTCCAGCAGCTGCCGCCACACCTCGCTGAGCTCCTCCTCCTCCATTTTCCCATGCCCAAAGCCCACCCGGGCCTCGGGAATGTCGTGCTGCAGCTGGGCGGCGGTGCGGGAGATGGAGGCGGTGTCGTTGTGCAGGTAGTACACCTGCCCGCCCCGGCGCAGCTCCCGGCGGATGGCGTCATAGACGACCCCCTTGTCGTGCTCCATCACATAGGTCTGCACCGGGTGGCGGTCCTGGGGGGCCTCCTCAATTACAGACATGTCCCGGATGCCGGAGAGGGCCATGTTCAGGGTGCGGGGGATGGGGGTGGCGGAAAGGGTGAGCACGTCTGCCTTGCTGCACAGGGTTTTCAGCCGCTCTTTCTGGGCCACGCCAAAGCGCTGCTCCTCGTCGATGATCACCAGCCCCAGGTCCTTGAAGCGCACGTCCTTGGACACCAGACGGTGGGTGCCTACAATGATGTCCACGCCCCCCCGCTTCACCTTGCGGAGAATGGCCTCCTGCTGCTTGGGCGTACGGAAGCGGGACAGCAGCTCGATATCAATGGGGAAGCCCTCCATCCTTTTCATAATGGTTTGAAAATGCTGCCACGCCAGAATCGTGGTGGGCACCAGAATGGCGCACTGCTTGCCCCCTGTCACACACTTGAAGGCGGCCCGCAGGGCCACCTCAGTTTTGCCAAAGCCCACGTCTCCACACAGCAGCCGGTCCATGGGCACAGGACGCTCCATGTCGTCCTTGATCTCGCTGATGCAGCGCAGCTGGTCGTCGGTCTCGTCAAACTCAAACCGGGCCTCAAAGTCCCGCTGCCACTCCCCATCCTCCGGAAAGGGGTAGCCCTCCTGCTGCATCCGCTGGGCGTAGAGCTGGATGAGCTCCTTGGCAATGTCCTTTACCGCTGCCCGGACCTTCTGCTTTTTCTGCTGCCAGTCGGCCCCGCCCAGGCGGCTCAGGTGCACGCCGGAGTCCTCCCGGGGGCCGATGTATTTGGACACCAGGTCCAGCTGGGTGACAGGCACATACAGGGTGTCGTTTTTGGCGTAGCGCACCTTGATATAATCCTTTGTGACCCCGTTCATTTCCAGCTTGTGAATGCCGTCGAACACCCCGATGCCGTGGCTGATGTGCACCACATAGTCCCCGGGAGAGAGCTCGGACAGGCTGGAAATCTCCTTGGCGTTCTTGTCCTTTTTGGACTTGCGGGGCTTCTGCTGCACCAGCCGCCCCCGGGTGATGAGGGCAAAGCCCGCGCTGGGCCAGTCAAAGCCTGCGGACAGAGAGCCCTCTGTGACTGTAACCGTGCCCTTTTGAGCGGTGGAGGGGTCGGGCACATAGGCGGCGGGCAGACCGGCGCTTTTCAGGTCGTCGGCCAGGGGACGCCCCGCCCGCTCGGTGCCTGAGAGTACCACACAGGCCCGCCCCTGGTGCACCAGGGCGGAGAGGTCGTCCTCTAAAAGCTGCACCCCGCCCCCCCAGGCGGGAAATTGCCGGACAGTGAGATTCACCAGGGTTTTGGTGGGGACCTCATAGGTGCCCCGGGCGAACACGTCCATATAGACGCCGGGGACCCGCTCCGACTGGCTGAGGGCATACTCCCAGGTCTCGCTGTAGCAGTCCAGCCCCTTGCACAGCAGGCCCTCCTCCAGGTATGAGGCCAGGTCCTGGCTCCACTGGGCCAAAGCGGTGCGCACCCGCTCCTTCAGTTTGGCGCCCTCAGAGAACACCAGCAGCCCGTCCTCTGCCGGGAAATAGTCGAACAGGGTGGCGGGCTTTTCATAGACCAGGGGGATGAATTTGTCCATGGAGCCAATGTGCAGCCCGTCCTGGAGCTTCTGGGCCTCGGCGGCCAGCACCTCCCGGGCCTTAGGGGCCCGCTTGCCCCGCAGGGCCTTGCCCAGAGCCTCTATTTTCTTTACCAGCCCGGGGAGGTTCTCTGGAATGATCTCTACACAGGGGGCCAGGGTGACAGCGTCCAGAGGGTCGGTGCGCCGCTGGGTGGCCGGGTCGAAGCTGCTGATGGAGTCGATCTCGTCCCCCCAGAACTCCACCCGTACCGGCTGGGCGGCGCTGGGGGAGAAGAAGTCTACAATGCCTCCCCGGCGGCTGAACTGGCCAGGGCCCTCGATTTGGTCCTCCCGGGTGTAGCCGCAGCTGACCAACGCCCCCAGCAGACTGTCGATGGCCATAGCCTGCCCGGCCTCCAAGGTAAATAACCGGCGCTTCAGGTCCTGGGGGCCAATGGTGAACTGCAGGGCCGCGTCAATACAGGCAACAATGCAGTCGCACTGGCCCCCCAGCAGCTTGGTGAGGGCCTCCAGCCGCAGCCGCTCATACTCCCGGGAGGACACAGCCGCGTCCCGAAAGCTCAGGTCCCGCATGGGGTACTGGGCAGGGCGCAGGCCCAGCGCGGCCAGGTCCTCGCAGAAGCGTTGGCTCTCGGCCTCGTTGGCGGCGATGATCAGGGCCTTGCGGCCGGACTCTCTGGAAAGAGCGGCGGTGAGCACGCATTTGTGCACGCCAGAGACGCCGGCGACCACGGCAGGGGTCCCGGCGTTTTTCAGGGCTTGAGACAGCTCCCGGTACTCGGGGGAGCGGGAGAGGGCGGAGAAGATGGATTTCATGTTGACCTCACATAAACGGGATTACAGACGAAAGGCGTTCAAAATATGCGGGAAAGGGTAGATTTTGGGCTGAAATGGGGTAAAATCCAGCTGCTTGGTGCCGCGCCTGTCTGTTCGGTGGGAGCGGCCCTTGCTGGGGGCCTCGCTCTTTGCACACAGTTCGCCGGGGGGCCTTTTATAGCTTTTGCGATGGCGTACCGGCTTTCGCTTGTCGGACTGCAAGATGATAATAGTCTGATTGCCGGACTTCATCTGTGTGTCCTGACGCAAAATGAACTGCGCAGCACAGGCGCCATCTTTGTGTGGTGCTGCCTGAATGGTATGTGGCAGCGGTCGGTAGCACGAGCGGCTGATGGACGCGGGGAGGGCAAGTGAGCCAAAAAGTGGACCCCGGAGAGCAGCCGCCTCCGGAAGCTCGCTTAGAGATATCCATGAAGCCGGGCGGGTTTACAGGCACATGGCAGCACAAACGGCGGATCGCAAAGGCTATCCGCTTTTTTGACGGCGCGTCGGTCAATTATATTGGTTCATGGCCCGGTCAATGTCTCCGCGGACAATGAGCTCTGCGGCAGCGCAGGCATGGTCCAGGGCCTGGTCCAGCTCCTTTAAGTCCCCCTGGCTGAACCTGGACAGCACCCAGTCCGCCAGATCGTAGTCCGGGTGGGGCTTTTGGCCCACGCCCAGTTTGATACGGGGGAACTGGTCGGAGCCGGTGAGGTAGATGATGTTTTTCATCCCGTTGTGGCCTCCGTCGCTGCCCTTACGCCGCACCCGGAGGCGGCCGGGGGGGAGATTGATGTCGTCAAAGATGATCAGGGTCTTTTTCGGGGGCACCTTGTAAAAGGCCATGGCCTCCCGGACGGACTGGCCGCTCAGGTTCATAAAGGTGCCGGGCTTGAGCAGCAGCACAGAGCGGCCCCCCAGAGAGGCGGCGCCTGTGACCCCCTTGAACCGGACGCGGGCCACCTGGGCCCCCAGCCTATCGGCCAGCCGGTCCACGGCCAGAAAGCCTGCGTTGTGGCGGGTGCCCTCGTACTCGCGGCCAGGGTTGCCCAGCCCGGCGATGATGAATTCTACCGGACCGGGGGACGTTTGTTTTGAGAAGAACATGAGAGAGCTCCTTTCTGCGGGGACGGCAACAGAGCGGGAGGGAAGGACCCGCCCGCCTGGAATGGGATTTATTGTAGCATTTTTATGGGGAAAATGCAAGCCTGAAGTTTGTAAGAGGAGCGCCCCCCAATATTAAGCGTGTAAGCAAGGCTCTGGCGAGCGGTTTGAAAAGGTTCGTCCTCCTTTTCAAGGTGGCTAGGGGTAAAGCTCCTGAGCCGCCGGAGGCCGGTCCATTGTTACTTTGGTCACTTAAGGAGATCAGCGGGACTATGGGCGCGGGGCTGTAGGCGTCATAGAACAGAAAGGCGGCATGGACCTGGAGGGGAAGATCGGTCCCGGCCAGGCTGTGTTTTGCCGAAGGGAGTCTGCGCGGCAAAAGGGCTGGCTGCGGCGGGGGAGAGGCCGTGAAAGAGCACTCCCGCAAAAAAACGCAAAACAGGTAGACAAGCGGGCACTTTTGCGTTATAATAGAGAAGCGCGTTTTTCAGCCGCTAAAAAATATACCAATAATATGAAAGGCATGATGACCATGAAAAGCATGTTCAAGCGGGCTGCCGCCGGGGTTATGGCGCTGGCCATGTGCGCGGGGCTGGCCGGCTGCTACAGCGAGGACAAGACCTGGGCCGCTAAAATGGGGGATGATACCATGCCCATCGGCGGGTACATCTATTATCTCACCTCCGCCTACACCGACGGGGCTGCCAAGGTGGACAGCGGCAGCGAGGTGTTCAAGTCCCAGATTGACGGCCAGAGCGCCGAGAGCTGGGTGGAGGACCGGGCCCTGGACTATCTGCGCTCCTACTACTTTGTCACCCGGAAGTTTGACGAGCTGGGCCTCACCCTCTCTGAGGAGGACCAGGACGCCATCCAGTCCGCCACCAGCACCATGTGGAGCTACTACAAGACCCCCTTCGAGTCCATGGGCATAGCGGAGAGCTCTTTTGAGAAGGCCTACTCTGTCTACAACCAGAAGCTCTCCAAGCTGCTGTCTGCCATGTATGGCGAGGGCGGCGAGCTGGCGCTTGGCGAGGATGAGATGAAGCAGTATTATCTGGACGGCTACACCTACTATCAGTATTTCTCCATCCCCCTCACCAAAACTGACGATGAGGGCAACACAGTGGACATGGATGAGGACGAGAAGCTCACCGAAAAGCAGATGCTGGAGGACTGGGCCCAGGAGGTGACCAAGGGCAGCATTAGCTTTGACCAGGCCATGGACAATTATAAGAACTCCCACAACGGAGCCGAGCCCACCACCGGTGAGCCGCTGGCTGTGTCCAACGACTCTATGAGCGACCTGTTCAAGGATGCGATATTCCCCCTGAAGAACGATGGGGCCGCGGTGGTAGACGCCACCTCCCGGCTGTATCTGGTACAGAAGCTGGACATCAACGAGGACTTTAAGGCCTTGCTGGACGACGAGGACCGCACAAACACCCTGCTGCGCACCATGAAGGCCCAGGAGTTCCTGGACTACACCATGGAGCAGGGCAAGAGCCTGGGCGTGGAAGTGAACCAGAAGGCCATTGGCGCGGTGCGCACCACTGTGGTGGCCGACACCATGGGCTCCAACGGCACCTCCTCCACCAGCAGCGAGGACACGGACGCCAGCTCTCAGGAGAGCAGCCAGGAGGAGAGCCAGGACGAGAGCTCTGAGGCCGGCTCTGAAGAATAAACCCATACCGCTTCGCATAGAAATTACCGCTCCGGGCCTTTGGCCCCGGGCGGTTTTCTGTTATAGTGGGCAAGTCCTGGGGCAGGAGAAATTTCTGGAAAAAATGGAAATGGGAGCGGGGCCTTCTGGCGGGGAAGCGGCGGGGTATTCCGCAATAGAGACGGCGTTTCTGGGTTTTTGGCCGGGGCAGATATTTTTTCCTGTTTTCAGCTGATTTAGGTTTTGACTTTTAGTGCTAAAGGGGGTATAATATTCCTGTCGCAAGCTTGCAGGCTTGAGCCGGCTTTTGAGGACCGTCTTTGGCGGCCCCCTCATCCGGCCTGCCCATACAGCGGCGTCCGGCAGTTTTCTTATGCTACCCGTGCCGGGCAAGCATCATGGCTGGCTTAGACGGGGGCTTTCACTCGGCCCCTTTCAGGCTGGCTACAGGAGGTGAGAAAGTTTGGCGAAAGAGACCATGCAGGCCATCAGCGAGGCCGAGTCCAAGGCGCGTCAGGCAGTGCTGGACGCAAAGGCCGAGGCCCAGCGGCTGACTGAGGACGCCCAGGCTCAGGGCGAAAAGGCGATTCAGGCCGCCGTGAAGGAGGCCCGGAAAAAGGCCGACGTGCTGTGCGGCGTTGCCCGCGCCGACGCGGAAAAGCTGCGCAGCCAGGTCAGAGAGCAGACGCTCTCGCAGCAGGAAAGCCTGCGCCGCGGCGCCCAGGAAAACCGCGGCAAGGTCGTGGAAGAGATCCGCAGGATCGTTTTGGGTGAGACTACCTGACACAAGGAGGTTCGATGCAGATGGCGGTAGTGGAAATGAAGCGCATCCATGTGTACGCGCTGAAGAACAACCGCAAAAGGATTTTGGAAATGCTGCAGCGGAAAGCCGTTGTGGAGGTCAACACCCCGGAGGACGCGGGCCAGGAGGACGGCATGGGCCCCTTCTCCAAAACGGACACCGCTTCCGCGCGGCAGACGTTCGAGAAAAACGCACAGCTGATCACCAGCGCCGTGGAGGTGCTGGACAGCTACGCTCCCCCTCAGAAGTCCATGCTGGCTATGCTGGAGGGGCGCACGGGCATCAATGCCCATCAGTATGAGGAGACGGCGGCCGCCGCCCCCGAGCTGACCAAAACCGCCCAGCGCCTGAGCGCCCTGGGCAAACGCATTGCCGACCAGCAGGCGGAGATTGCCCGGCTGGAGGCCCAGATCGACGCCCTGAAGCCCTGGATGGGCCTGGATATCTCTATGCGCACCATTGGCACCCAGTCGTCCAGCGTGTTCATCGGCACCTTCCCTGAGGAGCTTACCGCAGGGGAGATCAAGACCCGCCTGGCCCAGGCCGCGCCTGAGGTGGAGGCTGTGGAGGTAGAGGTCGTCAGCACCCAGCCCCAGCAGACCTGCGCCTTTGTGGTTTGCCTGGCCCGGGTGGGCATCAAGCTGGAGGCCGCTCTGCGGGGCATGGGCTTTACCTACCCGGCAGCGCCCTCCAAAACCGCCCCCCCTGAGCGGGTGCAGGAGCTGAAGAACCGTATTCAGACCGCCCGGGAGGACATTGCCGCCAGCGAGAAGGAGATCGTTTCTTATGCCGGCAAGCGGCAGGCCCTGCTGTTCACCGCCGACTACTTCACCATGCGGGCGGACAAATATGAGGTGCTGGGAGAGCTTTGGCAGAGCCCTCATGTGTTCTGGCTGACCGGCTATGTGGAGGCCCGCCGGGCTCCGGCCCTTCAGCGGGAGTTGGAGGAAAAGTATAACGCCTTTGTAGAGGTTGAGACCCCCAGTGAGAAGGAAGACCTGCCCATCCGGCTGCAGAACGGCTTTTTCGGCGCGCCGGTGGAGGGGGTCATTGAGGGCTACAGTCTGCCCGGCAAGTGGGAGGTAGACCCCTCGAAGGTTATGTGCGTGTTCTACTATGTTCTGTTCGGCATGATGCTCTCTGATGCGGCCTATGGGTTTTTGATCGCCCTGGGCACGGGCATTGTGCTTTTGAAATTCAAAAACATAGAGGAAGGCCTGCGCAAAACCATGCGGATGTTCTTCTTCTGCGGACTGTCCACCATGTTCTGGGGTGTGCTGTTCGGCAGCTACTTCGGCGACGCGGTGGATGTGATTGCCCGCACCTTCTTTGGCTATGGGGCTGATATGCCCAGCCTGACCCCGCCCCTGTGGTTCGCGCCCCTTGAGGAGCCCATGCGGCTGATGCTGTTCAGCTTCCTTTTGGGCATCATCCATCTGTTCGCGGGGCTTGCCATGCAGATTTACCAGCTGTGCCGCCGGGGAAAATATCTGGACGCCCTGTATGACAGCGGCTTCTGGTATATGCTGGTAGGGGGGCTGATCATTGCTCTTATTTCCACCAGCATGTTCCAGGACATGATGAGCCTGCACCTGAGCATCCCCTCCATTGTCACCAACATTGCTCTGGCGCTGGCAGGCGTGGGCGCGGTGGGCATTATTGCCACCAGCGGCCGTGAGAGCCGGGGCGTCAAGCGCTTTTTGAAGGGCCTTTATGGGCTCTACGGCGTGTCCAGCTGGCTGTCGGACATTCTGTCCTACTCCCGGCTGCTGGCCTTGGGCCTTGCCACAGGCGTTATCGCCCAGGTGTTCAACATGCTGGGCACCATGGCCGGGGGCGGCCCTGTGGGCGTGGTGCTGTTTATTCTGGTGTTTGTCATCGGCCATGTTCTCAACCTGCTCATCAATTTGCTGGGCGCTTATGTACATACCAACCGTTTGCAGTATGTCGAGTTCTTCGGCAAATTTTATGAGGGCGGCGGGCGCAAATTTGAGCCCTTTGCCGCCAAAACAAAACATTTTAAGATTACGGAGGAATAAGAAATGTTTGATTGGACAACTATGGGCATCGTTTTCGCCCTGCTGGGCGCTGTGCTGGCCGCTCTTATGGGCGGCATTGGTTCCGCTATCGGCGTTGGCATGACCGGCCAGGCCGCTGCCGGCGTGGTCACCGAGGACCCCTCCAAGTTCGGTAAGGTTCTGATTCTGCAGCTGCTCCCCGGCACCCAGGGCATTTACGGCCTGCTCATCGGCTTCGTCACCCTCACCCAGATCGGCGTGCTGGGCGGCAGCTCTGACATCAGCCTCGCCAAGGGCCTGCTGTATCTGGCCGCCTGCCTGCCCATGGCTATTGTGGGCATGGTTTCTGCCAAGTGGCAGGCCAAGGCTGCGGTTTCTTCCATCAGCCTGGTTGCCAAAAAGCCCGACCAGTTCGGTAAGTCCATGATTTTCCCCGCCATGGTTGAGACCTACGCGGTTCTGGCCCTGCTCATCTCCATCCTCTCCATCACCAGCATTGGCAGCCTGTCCATTTAAAAAAAAGAGGGTCGTAAAAAACAGGAGAGGAGGCAAGACCCATGACCGGATTGGATTCCATTATCAGCCAGATCGCCGGCGACGGCCAGAAGGAGGCCGGTGAGATCCTTGCCCAGGCGCAGAAAAAGGCCGGCGACATTGCCGAAGCCGCCAAAACCCAGGGCGGCGAGAAGGTCCGCACGGTTTTGAAGGACGGCGAGCGCCGGGCCCAGGATATCCGCGACCGGGCCCAGTCTGCCGCGGAGCTGGAGCAGCGCAACCAGATGCTGCTTTTCAAGCAGGAGCTTATCCGCGAGGCTGTGGACGCGGCCCGGGAGTCTTTGGAGAACGCCCCGGACAAGGAGTATTTCGACGCCCTGCTCACCCTTTACAAGCGCCATGCCCAGGAGGGCCGGGGAGAGATGTTCCTGAATAAAAAGGATGTGGACCGCCTGCCCGACGACTTTTTGGCCCGTATGCGCAAGGCCGTGCCCGGGGCGGAGGTCACCATCTCCCCCAAGCCCCAGAATATTGAGAACGGCTTTCTGCTGGTCTATGGCGGTGTCGACATCAACTGCACCTTCCGGGCCATCTTCGAGGACGCTTCGGACCAGCTTCGGGACGCGGCCGGCAAGCTGCTGTTCCCGGTGGCCTGACCCCGCCCGGAGAAAGGAAGCATGCTGCTTATGACTGAAGAATACATCTACGCGGTGGCGCGGGTGCGCTCCCGGGAGCTGGGGCTTTTGAGCCGCCAGGACGTGGACCAGCTGATGGCCTGCCACAAGGTGGAGGAGTGCCTGCGGGTGCTCAGCGACAAGGGCTGGGCCGCGGCTGGAGACGTGACCCCCGAGGAGGTGCTGGCTGCGGAGGAGGAGAAGACCTGGGCCTTCATCCACGAGCTGACGGATGACCTGACCCCCTTCCAGGTGCTCCTTTTCCCCACCGATTATAACAATCTTAAGGCTGCCGTGAAAGCGGTGGTCACTGGCGTGGAGCCCCACCAGGTATTTCTGCCCGGGGGCGCCGTGGAGCCTGAGCTGATGCTGCGCTGTGTGCGGGAGGGTGATTTCTCCTCTCTGCCCGAGGCCATGGCCCAGGCGGCGGACAACGCCTATCATACCCTTTTGCAGACCGAGGACGGCCAGCTGTGCGATGTCATTCTGGACCGCGCCTGCTTGGAGGCTGTGCTGGCCTGCGGACGGGAAAGCAAGTCGGACATTCTGCGGGACTATGCGGAGCTCACCTGTGCGGTCAGCAACATTAAGGTGGCGGTGCGCGCCTGCAAAACCGGCAAGAACCGGGCCTTTTTGGAGGCCGCCCTGGCCCCCTGCGGCACCCTGGACGCGGACAGCCTGGCTGCCGCTGCCTGCAAAAGCCTGGAGGACCTGTACGCCTATCTGTCGGCGACCCCCTATGGGGAGGCGGCGGAGCGGCTGAAGGAGTCCTACTCGGCCTTTGAGAAGTGGTGCGACGACCGGGTGATGGACCTGGTGAAGGACCAGAAGATAAACCCCTTTACCGTTGGCCCCTTGTTCGCCTATGTCATCGCCCGGCGCAACGAGATCAGCACCGTGCGGATCATCCTCTCCGGCAAGCTCAACGAGCTGGACGACGGAATGGTCCGGGAAAGACTGAGGGAAATGTATGTATAAAATAGCCGTTTTGGGCGACCGTGACAGCATCTATGGCTTTGCGGCCCTGGGGCTGGAGGTCTTTCCGGTAAGCACCGGCGAGGAAGGCGCCAAAACCCTGCGCCGCCTCTCAGAGCAGGACTACGCGGTGATTTACATCACCGAGGCCCTGGCCGAAGAGATCCCTCAGGAGCTGGACCGCTGCCGGGAGAGCCTGCTGCCCGCCGTCATTACCATTCCAGGGGTCCACGGCAACACGGGCCTGGGCATCCGCATGGTCAAGCGTTCGGTAGAGCAGGCGGTGGGGTCCGACATTATTTTCAACGGCAACTGACGTTGGGGCGGTTGTTCTCCGTGTCGGGGAGGCTTCCGCAGGCTATGGAAGCTCGCCTTGGCAGTCCTGCCGTTATGGGCTGTAAAGCTTTTCCCTTGACATTTTCTGCTGGAAATGACCGCGATTCGACTATAAAACGTATCAAACGAGAAACGGGTGATTGGTAAACATGAGCAATGGTACCATCAAAAAAATAGCCGGACCTCTCGTTATCGCCAAGGGCATGCGCGACGCCAACATGTTCGACGTGGTGCGCGTCAGTGAGCGCCGCCTCATCGGCGAGATCATCGAGATTCACGGCGACGAAGCCTCCATTCAGGTCTACGAGGAGACCTCTGGCCTGGCGCCCGGCGAACCGGTGGAATCCACTGGCGCGCCCTTGAGCGTAGAGCTTGGGCCCGGCCTGATCCGCAGCATTTATGATGGCATCCAGCGCCCGCTGGACGACATCATGAAGATCTCCGGCAACAACCTGCAGCGCGGCGTGGAGGTCCCCTCTTTGAAGAGGGATTTGGAGTGGGACTTTGTGCCCACCGCCAAGGCCGGCGACGAAGTGACCGGCGGCGATATCATCGGCACTGTTCAGGAGACCGCTGCGGTCTCGCACAAAATTATGGTGCCCCCCGGAATCTCCGGCAAGCTGACGGAGATCAAAGCGGGAAAATATAAGGTGACCGACACCGTGGCCACTGTTGAGACCAAGGAGGGCCCCAAGCCGGTGGGCCTGATGCAGAAGTGGCCTGTCCGTCAGGGCCGCCCCTATAAGCAGAAAATGTCCCCCAACATGCCGCTGGTCACCGGCCAGCGGGTGGTAGACACCATGTTCCCCATTGCCAGGGGCGGCGTGGCGGCTGTGCCGGGCCCCTTTGGCAGCGGCAAAACCGTCATTCAGCACCAGCTGGCCAAGTGGGCTGAAGTGGACATTGTGGTCTACATTGGCTGTGGCGAGCGGGGCAACGAGATGACCGACGTTCTGAACGAGTTCCCCGAGCTGGTGGACCCTAAAACCGGCAAGTCCCTGATGGAGCGCACCGTTCTGATCGCCAACACCTCCGACATGCCTGTGGCGGCCCGGGAGGCTTCGGTCTACTCCGGCATCACCATTGCCGAATACTTCCGCGACATGGGCTACTCGGTGGCCCTGATGGCCGACTCCACCTCCCGCTGGGCCGAGGCCCTGCGCGAGATGTCCGGCCGGTTGGAGGAGATGCCCGGCGAGGAGGGCTACCCGGCATACCTGGGCAGCCGTATCGCTCAGTTCTACGAGCGTGCCGGTTCTGTCAAGGCGCTGTGCTCTGGCGACCGCGAGGGCTCTCTGTCCGTGATCGGCGCGGTTTCCCCTTCCGGCGGCGACAACTCCGACCCTGTTGTTCAGGCCACCCTGCGTATTGTCAAGGTGTTCTGGGGCCTGGATTCCGCCCTGGCGCAGCAGCGTCACTTCCCGGCCATCAACTGGCTGACCAGCTACTCCCAGTACATGGATGATGTGGCAGACTGGTTCAACCAGAATGTAGCCGAGGATTGGATCGCGCAGCGTACTGAGCTGATGGGTCTGCTGCAGGACGAAGCCGAGCTGCAGGAGATTGTGCAGCTGGTGGGTATGGACGCCCTGAGCGCCCCCGAGCGGCTGAAGCTGGAAGCAGCCCGTTCCATCCGCGAGGACTTTTTGCACCAGAACTCCTTTGACGAGATCGACACCTACACCTCTTTGGAGAAGCAGCACGACATGATGCTGCTGATTACCGGCTACTATGAGAAGGCCCTTGCCGCCCTGAACGACGGCGTGGACATTCAGAAGCTCATTGACCTGCCTGTGCGCGAGCAGATCGGCCGCTTCAAGTACACTGAGCCGGACAAGGTGAAGGAGGCCTTCGGGCAGGTTATGGCACAGCTGGACAAGGAACTGAATGACGCCAAGCAGACAAAGGAGGAGTTCTAATGCCAAAGGAATACAGAACTATCCAGGAAGTGGCGGGCCCTCTGATGCTGGTGCGGGACGTGGAGAACGTTGCCTATGACGAGCTGGCCGAGATAGAGCTGGCAAACGGCGAGCGCCGCCGCTGCAAGGTGCTGGAGATTAACGAGGGCAATGCCCTGGTGCAGCTGTTCGAGAACTCTACCGGCATCAACCTCTCCAACTCTAAGGTGCGCTTTTTGGGCCACAGCATGGAGCTGGGAGTGAGCGAGGACATGCTGGGCCGGGTGTTCGACGGCCTGGGCCGCCCCATTGACAACGGCCCGGAGATTCTGCCCGACCGCCGGGTAGACGTGAACGGCTTGCCCATGAACCCCGCTGCCCGTAACTATCCCCAGGAGTTCATTCAGACCGGCGTTTCTGCCATTGACGGCCTGAACACCCTGGTGCGCGGCCAGAAGCTGCCCATCTTCTCTGCCTCTGGCCTGCCTCATGCTCAGCTGGCGGCTCAGATTGCCCGTCAGGCCAAGGTGCGGGGCACCAACGACCCCTTCGTGGTGGTGTTCGCCGCTATGGGCATCACCTTCGAGGAGTCCAACTTCTTTGTACAGAGCTTCCGGGAGACCGGGGCTATCGACCGTACCGTCATGTTTGTCAACCTGGCCAACGACCCCGCTGTCGAGCGTATTGCCACCCCCAAGATGGCTTTGACCGCTGCGGAGTATCTGGCCTTTGAGAAGAACATGCATGTGCTGGTCATCCTTACCGACATCACCAACTACGCCGACGCTCTGCGTGAGGTCTCCGCCGCCCGTAAGGAGGTGCCCGGCCGTCGTGGATACCCCGGCTACATGTATACCGACCTGGCCACTCTGTATGAGCGGGCGGGCCGTCAGAAGGGGAAGAACGGTTCTATCACCATGATTCCCATTCTCACCATGCCTGAGGGCGACAAGACCCACCCCATTCCCGACCTGACCGGCTACATCACCGAGGGCCAGATTATTCTGAGCCAGGAGCTGTACCGGAAGAATGTCACCCCGCCCATTGACGTGCTGCCCTCTCTGAGCCGTTTGAAGGACAAGGGCATTGGCGAGGGCCGTACCCGGTCTGACCACGCCGCTACCATGAACCAGCTGTTTGCCGCCTATGCCCGTGGCAAGGAGGCCAAGGAACTGATGGTGGTGCTGGGCGAGGCCGCCTTGACGGAGATCGACAAGCTGTACGCCAAGTTTGCCGACGCCTTTGAGAACGAGTATGTCTCTCAGGGCTACAGCGCCAATCGGGACATTGAGGACACCCTGGACATTGGCTGGAAGCTGCTGTCCATTCTGCCCCGTTCTGAGCTGAAGCGTATTAACGATAAGTTCCTGGATCAGTATTACGGAAAGGTGTGATGCACCTTGGCAAGCAAACAGATAACCCCCACCCGTATGGAGCTGACCCGGCTGAAGAAAAAGCTGGTCACTGCCACCCGGGGCCACAAGCTGCTGAAGGATAAGCGGGATGAGCTGATGCGCCAGTTCCTGGAAAAGGTCCGGGAGAACAAGGCCCTGCGGGAGCATGTGGAGGAGGGCATTGCCGCCGCCAACAAAAACTTTTTGCTGGCCCGGGCCGGGATGCAGGACCAGGTGCTGAACACCGCCATGCTGGCTCCCAAGCAGAGGGTCTCGGTAGAGAGCGGGGTGGAGAACGTGATGAGCGTCAACATCCCCACCTTCGACTTCAAGACCCGCAGCCCGGATAAGAACGATATTTTCTCCTACGGCTTTGCCTTTACATCCAGCGACCTGGACGGTGCGGTGCAGTCTCTTTCGGACGTCTTCCCGGACATGCTGAAGCTGGCTGAGATTGAAAAGGCCTGCCAGCTGATGGCGGTAGAGATTGAAAAGACCCGCCGCCGGGTTAACGCTTTGGAGCATGTAATGATTCCCGAGCTTCAGGCCAACATCAAGTATATCTCCATGAAGCTGGACGAGAACGAGCGCTCTACCCAGATCCGGCTGATGAAGGTTAAGGACATGGTGCTTAAGGACGCCCATAATTACGAGACCTTCTGAGAATCACAGAGAAAAAGGGCCCTCCCGGTTGGGAGGGCCTTTTCGTCTGCCATTTTATTCAGTTGTCTTAGTTCGCCTCTCCGGGGAGTCCGTATATCCACCGGGCGAACTCGTCCTCTGGGAAAGGGCTGGGCAGCGGGGCAGTAAACTCTATATTCACGCCTATATCCCAGCGTAGCGCAAAACAAAGGACGCCGGGCTCAGGGCTGCTAAAAAGCAGCGCGTTTTTCTCCACATCGCTGATATTCTCCCTGGGCTTCGCTTTCGGGAAGATGACAAAGCCGCTGTGCGTGGCGCAGCCAATAGCCGCAGGCACGAGCCGGGCAGACTCCGCCCGGAACCCGTTCAGAAGCTCCAAAAAGCGGCGAATCTCCTCCGGGTCCTCAATCCGCCGGCCTTCCTGGTTCAGACCTCCCTCGCGCAGGATGACAAAATCCACCGCTTCCGGGTCCAGGGGACAGGGAGGACCATCCAGCAGGTACAGCAGGTACAACACCTGGGCCAAGTCATTTTGAGTGACTGCGCCCTGAGGAAGAAAGTAGTCGTGCTCCTGGCCGTCGCTGAAATAGTAATAAGGGAGTATGTGGGTAGACATTGCCCAGTCCACCCCTTTTCTGGCGTAGGGGGCGATATCTGCCTCGTCGTCCAGCTGGTCCACTGTCATGCGCCAGACCTCCTCCTCCACTGGCTCCGGCTCTCCCCGCCAGCGGTGGAGAGTTCTGGCCAGCTCCTGGCGGGTAATGGGCCGTTCTGGTTCTCCAGACCAAAGAGCATGAGCGCGGTCCAGTCCCTGGCACAGGCCGGCGAGGGACGCCTGGGGACCCCGGTTAAGCCGGTAAAGCGCTTCGGCCACCTCCGCATGGGTCACAGGAGTAAAAGGGTCAAACTGCTCTGAAACGTTCTCAACCAGCTGCTGCCGGGCGCACCATTCGATACACGGCGCGTGGACAGTCTGCCGGTTTTCGGGCCGTATGCCCGGGCCCGGCGAGGTGGTGGGCGTAGGCTTGGCCTCTGTGGCCAGGGACAGAACAGGCAGCGCCGCTGCCAGCAGGAACGCCAGGATTGTGCTGGTGATTCGTTTCATGGTCTTCCCTCCTTCCCGCTGTTTGGATGTTGACAGGTCAGCCTCTGCTTTCATTATAGATGAAATATACCGAGAGGTCAACTGGGAACTCGGTGCAAAGGCAAAAAACTTTCCTCAAAGCAGACGATCTTGCAGCAAAATGTCCTCTGCCGGCACCCGCTCCCAGTCGAACACAGAGACCAGCTCTTGAGGGCGCAGAGGCTCCGGGCGGTCAATTTGGCCGGCAAGATAGGCCAGACGGCCCACCAGCTCCTCCGGAGTGAAGCGGGTGAGCAAGGCGTCCAGCCCCAGGTCGCCGTCCCGCTTGGAGAGCCGCCGCCCGTCTGCTGCCAGCAGCAGGGGAAGGTGGATGAATTCCGGTGGGGTGAGCCCCAGCCGCCGGTAGATTTGCAGCTGCTTGGGGGTGGAGGGGAGCAGGTCCCGCCCTCGTACCACTTGGGTGACTCCCATGGCTCCATCGTCTGCCGCCACTGCCAGCTGATAGGCGAACACCCCGTCGGACCGGCGGAGAATAAAATCTCCGCAGTCTTTGGACAGGCTGTAGTGCTGGGGGCCATAGTGTCTGTCCGTAAAGGCCTCCTCCCCGGCCACCGCCAGCCGCAGGGCCGGGGGGCGGTGTCGCTGCTTTTCCTCGACCTGCTCCGCTGTCAGGCCCTGGCACCGGCCAGAGTAGATATAGTCCCCGTCAGAGGCATGGGGGGCGTTGGCCGCGTGAAGCTCTGCCCGGCTGCAGAAGCAGGGGTATACCACATTCTGGGCTATCAGCCGTTCCAGACACTGTTGGTAGTATGCGCCCTGCTCCGACTGCCAGTAGGGACCCTCATCCCAGTCCAGTCCCAGCAGGCGCAGGTCGGCCATCAGCTTCTGGCCCTTGGCCCGGCTGGTGCGCTGAGGGTCCAGGTCCTCCATGCGCAGAATCATCCGCCCACCCTCAGCGCGGGCCGACAGCCAACTGAGCAGGCAGCTGAACAGGTTCCCCAGGTGCATCCGCCCGCTGGGGCTGGGGGCAAAGCGGCCCACAATCTGCTTTATACCCTCACCCACGACTGGCTTTGTCGCCCTCATACTGGTGCTCCTCGATTACCGGCAGGCCGGTGAGATACCGGCGGGCCATGTCCAGGGCCTGGCTGGCTGCGCAGTGCCGGTGCCAGTCCCGGGTTTTGGTGCGGCCAATGGGGGCGCGTTTGGCCACCCAGGTCTCCTTGCCGTCGCTAAGGGCAATGTAGATCAGCCCCACTGGCTTCTCAGAGGTGCCGCCCTCGGGCCCGGCAATGCCGGTGATGCCAATGCCCAAGTCGCTGCCACTCAGCCGGACAATGCCCTCGGCCATAGCCCGGGCGGTTTGGGGGCTCACCGCGCCGTGGGCCTCCAAGGTCTCATGGGGCACACCCAGCAGCTGCTCCTTGGCCTTATTGGCGTAGGTGACTGCCCCCATGTGGAACACCGCCGAGGACCCGGAGATATCCGTCAGACGCTTGGAGAGCAGCCCGCCGGTGCAGCTCTCGGCAGTGGCCAGGGTCTTGCCCTGCTCTGCCAGCAGCTTGACCACCAGCTCTTCCAGACTGTCCACGTCCACAGAGTAGACAAAATTTCCCAGCCGGTTTTTGATCTCATCAATCAGCGGCTGACACAGCCGGTCGGCCTCCTCATGGCTGTGGGCCTTGGCTGTCACCCGCAGATAGCACTCGCCCTCGTTGGCGTAGGGAGCCAGGGAGGGGTTCTCCCCGTCCATCAAATCGTCCATCATCTGGGCCACAGGGGCCTCACCCCGGCCATAAATGTGCACATTGTGAGACACAATGGTGAACTCCTGGCTCTGCTTGAGGTAGGGCACCGCGTAGTTGTGGAGCATGGGGGCCAGCTCGCTGGGGGGGCCGGGGAGCATGATGATCGTGCACCCGTTTTCGGCCTGAAAGGCGCAGCCGGGGGCTGTGCCGTTGTCATTTTGCAGCACATGACAGCCCTCAGGGAGCCAGGCCTGCTTGGCCTGATTTTCGCTGACATGCTCCTCGTTGAAGTAGTTCTCAATGCGCCGCAGGCTCTCCTCATGGAGCGTCAGCTTTTTCCCGGCAGCAGCGGCAGTGGTCTCCTTGGTCAGGTCGTCGGTGGTGGGGCCCAGGCCCCCGGTCATAATCAGCAGGCCGCTGCGGCGGATGGCAGTCTTCACAGCCTCTTTCAAACGTTGGGGATTGTCCCCCACTACCGAGGCGTGGAGCAGGTTAATGCCCAGCTCTGACAGGGCCCGGGCCACAATGGCCGCGTCGGTGTTGACCACTGCGCCCAAAAGCAGCTCGGTGCCAACGGATATGATTTCTGCATTCATAGAATCACCTTTCTCTCTTAATAATCATACTGCGTTCAAAAACTGTTCCACTTCCCGGTTGAACCGCTCCGGGTTTTTCCCGGCAATAAAGTGGTCGTCTATGCAATACTCTGTGCTGGTATACCAGTGCTTTACCCGGCCCATAGAGAGCCCAACCAGCACAGAGCCCTGAAACAGACCAAAGGCCAGCGAGTTGCTCTGCCCGGTCAAATCCTGAATGTAGGCGTTGAGCTGGGCTGGGTCCGACCAATCGTCGTTCCAGGGAGGCCCGGTAAAAACGCTGGCAAACAGCTCCCGGGCTATGGGAAGGTCTTCCTCAGCCAGTTGTCGGAACAGGCAGTTTGATGCACTCATTTTTCGCCTCACTTCTTCCAGTACGTCCACTTTTCCCCCGGCCCATAGCCGATTTTTGGGTAGAAGGGGTTCCCGCCGCCAGTCATATGGGTGGCGCCCAGGGGCTTCAGCCGCCGCCAGAGCTCAGACAGTGCTGCTGCGGCCAGGCCCTTGCGTCGGTACTCCGGCACCGTGCACAAGGGCTCCAAATAGGCCAGATGATTCTCTGGGACCCACCACATGCCCGCATAGCACACATAGTCTCCGGCTTCATTCATTACGGCAACGTGCTGCTCCGGGGTGGCATGGGGGGCATTCACCAGGGCGTAGCTGTACTCAAACTCTCCGTTCCAGGGTCCCTCTTCCGCCTCGTGGTCAAAGCCCTTCCAGCAGCACTCGCAGCACTTGGCCAGGTCCAAAAGGCCCGGCTCTGTAAAGCGGAAGCCCTCTGGCAGGGGATAATGGAGGGGCTTGGCGCAGTCATAAACATAGCTCTCATAGCCTGCGGCCTGGGAATAGCCCGCTGCTTTTGCTGCCTGAAGAATGGCGGTCTGGCTTCCGAATATCACCAGCTGGTGCTCTCCGTTGACAGGCATATGCTCTCCGGCGTAGGCCACCATCTCAGAGGCCAGGGCCTCATAGCCGGGCCGCAGGCTGAAATATACGTCTGTCACCGGGTTTTCGTGGAAGCAGAAGCCTACAATCTTCTCCCCGTCCAGCCACATCCGGCACCGGTGGAGGTAGGACTTGTCCATCCAATCCGAGCACAGGGCATACTCCCAGAAGGGCGCGGCCACGCCATTGCGCCAGTCCTTCTCATAAATGTCCAGCATGAATTGGTACACGGCCATGTGGTCGCTTAGAATGCTAAATGGTTTGGTGGTGATGCGGTTCATATGGTTCACGCTCCTTTTCTGTCAACGATCCGGGCAAAACTGCACAAAACAGTTGGTGGACCGCCCGGAAGGATTCTGGTATAATCTGCTTACATCAAACAAAGGAGGACACGAAAATGGGAATTGGAAACAGTCTTTATAACGCCAGAAAGCGTAAGGGCCTCTCTCAAGAGGCTGTGGCTGAAAAGCTGGGGGTCAGCCGTCAGACCATCTCGAAATGGGAGACAGGGGAGACTCTGCCGGACATCCGGCAGGCCAAGGGGCTGGCGGCGTTGTACGGCCTCTCTCTGGACGAGCTGATTGCCTTTGACGCGGACGTGCAGGAGGTGGAGGACGTGGTCCGGCGCACCACCCAGGAGACCAGCGATAAGGTGGACTGGGCAAAGCTTTGGGCAGAGAAATACCCGGTGCTCGCCCGCTACCAGAAAGAGCTGGACCCCGCCCCCTATGCCCGGTCCCTGGAGGAGCTGCTGAAGAGGCTGGCAGAGGAGGCCGGGTACTCCCGGCTGGATGCGTTTCTGGTATTGAAGGACATTCTTTCCAGCCTTTGGCAGCAGAGCTGATCTAACCCTGAGAGGCCCATGAAAATGTGCCTCTCTTTCTGTCTGCCGCTGGTACACAAGACTCAACGGAACTGGACCGGTAAGGGAAATAACGCGATACGTCCTATTTTTCCTTCCGTTCTATGGATGTTTTTTTCCTTTTTCGTTAATAGGCGCTGATATGGGTGGTCCTCACATTTTGGAGGGCCTCCGCCAGCAGGGTTTTTCCGTCGATTGCCTGTTCGCCCCGCTCCACCATCTCCAAGGTGGGCTTGGTGCGGGGGTGCCGGGGGGTGAAGATGGTGCAGCAGTCCTCATAGGGCTCAATGGAGGTGTCAAAGGTGTCAATACGCCGGGCCAGCTGTACAATCTCCGCCTTGTCGGCGCCGATGAGGGGCCGGAACACAGGCATCTCCGCCACAGCGTCCGTGCAAGCAATGGCCTGCAGGGTTTGGCTGGCCACCTGGCCCAAGCTCTCCCCGGTGATCAGGCACTGACAGCCCTCCTGCTCCGCCACCTGCTGGGCCGCCCGGAGCATGTACCGGCGCAGGATCACCGTGCCCAGGTCCTCGGGGCATCGGTCCCGGATCTCCTCCTGAAGATGGGTCAGCTCCACAGTCACCAGCTTGATGCGCCCGGCGTATTGGCTGACCTTGCGCAGCAGGCGGACTACCTTGTCATGGGCCAGCTCGCTGGTGTAGGGGGGGCTGGCAAAGTGCACGGCGGTAAGGGCCAGACCCCGTTTGGCCATGGTCCAGGCGGCTACCGGGCTGTCCAGACCACCGCTGATCAGCACCAGACCCCTGCCTCCCGCCCCCACGGGGATGCCTCCGGCCCCGGGCCGGGCGTTGGCGTGAACAAAGGCGGACTGCTCCCGCACCTCCACCCGCACCTCCACGTCCGGGTGGTGTACATCCACCCGCAGATGGGGGTAGCGTTCCAGAAGATACCCGCCCACCTGCGCCGAAATCTCCGGGGACTGATAGGGAAATTTCTTGTCGCTGCGCCGGCACTCCACCTTAAAGGACCGGGCTTCTTCCAGCTCCTCCCGCAGGTACTCTGCCGCCTGCTCCTGGATTTTGTCCAGGTCCTTTTCAGCGGCTCCGGCCCGGGTATAGCTTACCACGCCGAACACCCTGGCGCAGCGCTCCTCCGCCAGGTCCATGTCGGCGCCGTCTCCCAAGGGCTCCACATAAATGGTGGACTGCCGGGACGTGACGGTGAATTCCCCTGCGTCCCGGAGACGGCGTTTGATATTTTTGATCAGTACATCCTCAAAGCTCCGGCGGTTCAGCCCTTTCAGGGCAATCTCCCCCAGCTTGAGCAAAATGACCTCGCGCATATTTTCTCCTCCCGTTCCAACTGCCTCCTGCCGGGTTTTCTACATAGGGCATGGCGGGGCAGAATCTGATTGTTTTGATCTTCCCCTATAGTCCGCTGCTGTGAAGCAAGGCCGGGCAAGGGAGGGCACCTCTTGCCCGGCGCGGGCTTGACAAACCGGGAGAGTGTGGTATAATAAATGAAAAGAGGGACGCTGCTGCATGCGGTTGGCCCTCCGGACTAGTAGACAATGGTCATGCTAGCCGCTCGGGTCGCATCCGGGCGGCTAGCAAGCTTTTATGGGGAAGAAAAGCAAAACGATCAGCGCGATAAGTAAAAAAACCAGTGCGCGCACAATAGTCTTCCGCATTCAGCCTCCCCCCCCCCTTCAGGGGAGCCGCCAACCGCCTGTGATCTCCACCCTGTCAGCCGTCAGCATGGGCGGTGGAATCACCGCAACAACGTCCCAGCCTGGCCACAGCCAAGCTGGCTTTATTATATCAGCCTCCGGAAATTTTGTCAAAATCTTTTGCCTCTGCGCTCTACAAAATTTACCAGCTCCCGCAGGTTGTGAATCCGCCACTCCGATTCCTGCTGGCTCTCGTTCCGGTCAAGAAGAAAGGAGGCGAACCCCAGGGCCCGGGCTCCGTCGGCCTCGGGAGGACAGTCGTCCACATAGAGAGACTCCTCCGCAGCTACGCCCTGAGCTGCCAGAGCGGCCTGGTAAATTGCCGGGTCTGGCTTTCCCGCCCCCACCAGTGAGCTGGCCGTAAAGCTGGTGAAGTAGCGGTGCAGGCCGCAGCCCTCCAGGGTCAGCTCCAAGGAGGGCGGGCAGTCGCTGATGACCCCCATTTTGTAGCCCTTGTTCTTGAAGTATTCCAGCACGTCCACGGTCTCAGGATAGGGGTGCTTTTTCAAGTACCACAGCTTTTCCACCAGCAGGTCCGCCCGCTCGGCGGTTTTTTCGGTGATGCCCATGTCCTCGAACACATAGAGATACCACTGCCGGAAGAAAGCCAGCTCCTGGTCTACCGTGTGGTAGGGGGCAAAGGGGAAGCCCCCTGCCTGGACCTTCTGGAAAAACTTCATGAAGTAGTCGTAGGAATCATCAAACCTGCGGCCGCTCCATTGTTCCAGATTCTGGTTGCGGAACCGGGTCCACTCCGGGTCCCCCCGCACCAGGGTGCCGTCCCGGTCAAAAAATATGGCTTTGAACCTCATCCTCTCTCTCCTTTACCGCTCCTTTGCCAGACTGTCCAGCCCGGCCCGCAGGCCCTGGGCCAGCGCTGCCAGGTCCTCCTCTGTGGTGAAACGGGAAAGGCTCACCCGCAGGGCGGAGGCTGCCCGCTCTTTGGGCAGGCCCATGGCTGCCAGCACATGGCTGGGCGCACCCTTGCCGCAGGCGGACCCCGACGACACGGATATGCCCCTTTGGGCCAGAAAGTGCAGCATGGTCTCGGCCCGCACCCCCACGGCGGAGAGATTGAGAATATAGGGCAGGCCCTCCTCCGGCGAGTTGACCACGATCTCCGGAATGTCTCCCAGCAGCGTCAAAAGCGTTTCACGAAGGGCTTTCATGGGCGGCAGCAGTGCGCTGGGACGGGGGGACAGTTCTACCGCCTTGGCAAAGGCCCCAATCAGCGGCAGGCTCTCAGTGCCGGAGCGCAGGCCCCGCTCCTGCCCGCCGCCGAATACCCGGGGCAGAATTCGAGTCCCCCTTTTGACATACAACGCTCCCACACCCTTGGGTCCGTGAATTTTATGGGCGCTTACCGTGCACAGGTCCGCGCCCAGCTTTTGGGGGGTAAAGTCCATTTTGCAGAAGGCCTGGACGCAGTCTGTGTGCAGAAGGGCCGGGGCCCTGCCGCGTTTGATCAGCTGCGCCGCCTCCCGCACAGGCAGCAGCGCGCCGGTCTCGTTGTTCACCAGCATGAGGCTGACCAGAATGGTGCTTTCGTCAATGGCCGCTTCCAGGTCTTGGGGACGGACCCGCCCGGCCTCGTCCGGGGGGATGCAGACCACCTGAAAGCCTTGAGCTTCCAGCTCTTTTGCGGCCTGTAGCACCGAGTCGTGCTCCACAGCGGTGGTGACGATTTTGTTCCCCAAGCGGCGGCGGGCGGCAGCGGCCCCCAGCAGGGCCAGATTGTTGGCCTCGGTGCCGCCGCTGGTAAAGACAATTTCCTCCGGGGCCGCGCCCAGGCGGCGGGCCACTGTGGCCCGGGCAGCGTCCAGCTCCTTTTTGGCCCAAAAGCCCCGGCTGTGCAGGGAGGAGGGATTGCCCCAGCAGTCTGTCATCAGCCGCAGGGCCTCGGCCGCGGCCTCTGGCAGCACGGGTGTGGTGGCAGAGTTGTCCAGGTAGTGCTCCTTCGTCATATGCGCGGCTTCCTGTTCCCGGTTCATGTGGAATCATCCCGCCGCCGGTAGCCCGAGGCAGGGTCTACCTGGTTTTTCAGGGGCTCGCCGTGGAGGAACCGCCTCAGGTTCTCCGCGAAAATGGCCGCAATGCGCTCATGGGTCTCCCACAGGTGGTAGCCCCCGGACACATGGGGGGTCACCACTGCAGTGGGCAGCTGCCACAGCCGGTGACCGGGGGGCAGGGGCTCCGGGTCAGTAACGTCCAGCCCGGCCCCGCCCAGACGGCCGCTCTCCAAAGCGTCGCACAGGGCCTCAGTGTCTACTACATAGCCCCGGCCCACATTCAGCAGCACCGCGCCCTCCTTCATAAGGGCAATGCGCTCCCGGCTGAGCATCCCACGGGTGTGGGGAGTGCCGGGCAGGGTGACAGCCACCACGTCTGCCTGGGGGAGGAGGCTGTCCAGCTCCCCGGTGAGATGGAGCTCGTCCACAAACGCCGGCTTGGGGCCGGGGGTACGCCGCAGGCCAATGACATAGGCGCCCATGGCCTTGCACAGCCGGGCGAAGTCTCCCCCAATGTCTCCCAGGCCCATGACCAGCACCACGGACCCCAGCAGCGTGCGCACCTGGCCCTGGCTGGCCCAGTCCTCCCGGCGCTGGGCGTCACGGTAGAGCTCCAGCTTTTTGAAGACCATCAGCAGCATACCCAGCATGTGCTCGGAGATGGCCAGGCCGTAGGCCCCGGTGGCGTTGGTCAGGGCGGTTTCTGGCCTCAATACCCCAGGATGAAGGTAGGGCTCTACCCCGGCGGAGCTGGTCTGCATCCATTCCAGGCGGGGGGCCTTTTTCAGCCGCTCGGGGGCCACATTGCCCAGAATGGCCTCGGCCCAGGCCATGTCCTCCTCTGTGACAGGCTCTGCGGGCAGCAGCTGGGGGAAGGGCAGGGTCCCGCCCCGGCCTGAGGGCAGAGCTTCTCCCAGCCGGAAGCGGACCTGAGCCCCCTCCTGTTCCAGGGCGTCCCTCTGTTCTTGAGACAGAGGAATGGTGACCAGAATGTGTTTCTTTTCCACTTTGGTTCTCTCCTCTCTGTTACAACGCTTCGATTTCCTTCAGCCACAGAGCCCCGCTGGCGTCGCTGGGCATCCGCCAATCTCCCCGGGGGGACAGGCTCACCGTGCCCACCTTGGGGCCGTCCGGCAGACAGGAGCGTTTGAACTGCTGGGCGAAGAACCGCCGGTAGAATACCTTTAGCCAGGCCTTCACGGTCTCGCCGTCAAACTGGCCTGCAAAGCTCCGGCAGGCCATGCGGTAGATTTTTCCCGGCCCGAACCCATGCCGCAGCAGGTGGTACAGGAAAAAGTCGTGGAGCTCATAGGGGCCCACCAGCTCCTCGGTCTTCTGGGCAATCTCCCCGTCCTTGGGGGGCAGCAGCTCCGGGCTCACCGGGGTGTCCAGCACGTCGGACAGGGCCTCGCCCAGAGGACCGCCCAGACGCTGGGCTTCAAACCGCACCAGGTGGCGGACCAGGGTTTTGGGCACCCCGGCGTTGACGCCGTACATGGACATGTGGTCCCCGTTGTAGGTGGCCCAGCCCAGGGCCAGCTCAGAGAGGTCGCCGGTGCCAATGACAATACCCCCCCGCTGGTTGGCCAGGTCCATGGCAACCTGCATCCGCTCCCGGGCCTGGGCGTTTTCAAAGGTCACGTCATAGCAGGAGGGGTCCTGGCCGATGTCGTGAAAATGACTGAGCACGGTGTCTCCAATGGGGATTTCCCGGAAGCCCACGCCCAGCTCCCGGGCCATGACCTCCGCATTGCGGCGGGTGCGCTGGGTGGTGCCAAAGCAGGGCATGGAGACCGTGAGAATCCCCTGGCGGTCCAGCCCCAGAAGGTCAAAGGCCCGCACAGCCACCAGGGCGGCGAGGGTGGAATCCAGTCCCCCGGAGAAGGCAATGACCACGTTTTTGCAGCCAATATGCCTCAGCCGGGAGGCAAGCCCCTGGGCCTGCATGGTCAGAATCAGCTGGCAGCGCGCCTCTCTGGCGGCAGGCTCCTCTGGCACAAAGGGCTGGCGGGAGAAACCGCGCGCGGGCTGAAAGGCGTTCAGGGTCTCCTGGTCATAGGCAAAGGGGATGGAGACCACGCCGGCATCCGCCCGGTCCTGCCAGGTGTTGGCCCGGCGGCGTTCCTGGAGGATGCGCTCCAGGTCCAGCTCCGCCACTGTGAGGCCGGTGGTGAACAGGGCGCTCTCTGCCAGCACCGCGCCGTTTTCGGCAATCAGGTCATGGCCGGCAAACACCATGTCCCCGGTAGACTCCCCAGGGCCTGCGTCGGCATACACATAGCCGCCCATAATGTGGCCGGACCACATCTTTACCAGGTCCCGGCGGTAGGCGGACTTGCCGGCCACCTCGTCGCTGCAGGAGGGATTGAGGATCAGGGTCGCGCCGTTCTGAGCCAGGGAAGCGCTGGGGGGCTGGACGGCCCACAGGTCTTCACAGAGCTCTACTCCGATGGTCAGGCCCTCTACATTTTCGCAGGAGAACAGCAGGTCTCTGCCCAGCCAGGTCTCCTGGCCGCAGAAGGTGATTTTCTGGGGGGGCATGGCGGGCATGAAGTAGCGGGCTTCATAGAACTCTCCATAATTGGGAATGCAGGACTTGGCGGCAAGCCCCAGGAGCCGCCCCTTGTGAAACACTGCGGCGGTGTTGTACAGAGAACCTCTTGAGGCCACAGGCAGGCCTACTACACAGAGGATGTCCAGCCCGGCAGTGTCCGCCATCAGCTGGGCAAGACCCTGTTGGGCAGCGGCCTGAAGGGCCCGGTTGTGGAACAGGTCGCCGCAGGTGTAGGCAGTTAGGGCCAGCTCGGGCAGGCAGACGGCCCCGCAGCCCTGGCGGGCGGCCTCCTCAATCAGCGTCCGGATGCGCTGGACATTGGTTTCCACATCCGCCACCCGGGCCTGGGGCGTGGCGGCAGCGGCTCTGAAAAAGCCGTCTTTCATAATGAATCTCCTCCTGATATGATATTTTGACAAGCTGACAGACGGGTGGAAGCTCCGCCCTTGGTCTCTGGGCTTTGGGGGCGGGTGGGGTGGGCCGCTGCCGCTCACTTCGGCGGCCGGGCGAGCGGAGCGAGCAAAGAGCCGCGGTAGAGCCCACGCCAAGCGCTGTGTGAGGAATTTCTATCCTGGTCAACAGCGCACCAAAGGCCGTGCCCACATAGAATCAGAAGCTTGCAGCAGGGCGGATGTCAACCGGACAGCAAGCCGCTGCTTTCGTCGCAAAAAGGCCGCAGGGTTGCCTGCAGCCTTTTTGTCTTTTATCCTTCGGCTTCTCCGCCGCCGTCCTCATTGCCCTCGTCTCCGCCGCCGGGGTTCTCGTCCACAGGGGGCTCCGGAGTGGGGTCCTCCTCTACAGGAGGCTCAGGGGTGGGCTCGGGCACGGGAGTCTCCACCGGCGGAGCGGGAGGCTCTGGGGTGGGGTCAGCCGGCTTGGGTGTGGGCGCGGTAGTGGGAGCCGGAGAGGGGGAGGGAGAGGGTGTGGGCTCGGTGCTGCCGCTTTCGCTACTGGTGTCCACCTTCGAGGTATCTGTTCCAGGACCGACCAGGTAGATTTTGCCAGTGGACCGGTAATAGGAGCTGGGCAGGTCCTCGGTGCGAATCTGCTGGCCGTCTTTATAGAAGATCCGCCAGGCGCTGGCGTAGTAGCCGTTGTTGCCGGAGGTCTTGCGGACAAACTGCCCCTTGGCAAGACTTCCGTCTACCTGGAACTCCACCGAGTCACGGGGAGGCTCGCTGCCGGTCTGCTGAGAGCCCAGCTCAATATTGTCCCACTCCTCGGGGAAGCACCCGTAGAAGTTCACCGTCAGGGTCACGCCGTCCATCCAGGAGGCAATGTATACTGGGTTTTCCAGGCAGTTCTTAAACCGGAAATCAATGCTGCCATAGTCCACGGTGGCGTCCAGGCCAATGGGGCAATAGCCCGAGGGGCTGCTGTGGCAGTCCCGCTCCACAATCTCCATGCCCGCCATCAGCGCCGCATTGTAGATGGTGGTGGAGCCCTGGCAGATGCCGCCGCCGTATACCGACACACTCTGCCCGCCCACCAGGCCGCCGGCAGTCAGCCAGCCTCCTGCCGGGTCGGTGCTGTCGCCAATGGTGGTGTTGTAGGAGAAGACCTCGCCGGGCTTCAATATGGTGCCGTTGACCTTGGACAGGGCCAGGGCCATGTTGCTGTTGCCGTTGGAGGTGTTGTTGGAGACTGTGCTGTAGGTGGAGAGCTTCTTGAAGTTCTCCTGCAGGTACTGCTTGGTGATTTTTGGCTTGGTCTCCACAAAAGCAGCCTGAATAGCCCCGCCGTGCTTCTGGGCCAGCAGCTCCCGGACGCTGCGCAGGGTGGCGGCCATGTCTACCCGGCTGCCGGTCTGCTCGTCCTGAAAGGTGAACTCCCCGGTGTTTCCGTCAAAGCTGGCAATCTCCGCGTCCTTGGCCTGGGCGTAGCACTGCTGGGCAGCGTCGTCCAGCTTTTTGCGGCCAGCCTCAGACAGGTCTGTTACAAAGGGCAGCTCAAACTTGTCCGCCTTGCGGGAAGCCAGCATGTCCGGCACAACCAGGTCCAGAATGTCCTGGGTGTCAAAATCCTCCCCCCGCAGGGAAATGGTGTCATCCTTGAATTTCACGCTGATTTCCAGCGAGGCCATGCTCTCGTCCAGGGCGGCTCTGGCAATCTCCTGGGCTTCGCTGACGGTTTTGCCGCCGATATTTTTGCCGCCAATGGTGGCCCCCTCCGGGAAACGGCTGGGGTCGTCCGTATGGCTGACTGCTGTGCTGGACAGGCTGCTGCCGTCGTCCTCGCCGGACTTGCAGGCGCTCATGCCCAGGGCCAGCACCATCGCTGCCGCAGCCAGCGCCGCGGCGCGCTTCCATCTAATCTTATTCGTGATCTCCCACATGGATACTGATTCCTTCCTCCCGCCGGCTGCGGGTAAGCTGAATTTGAGCCAGTTTATCTAACATTATACATGCTCGCCGGTCAAATGTAAAGTCGTGAAAGCGGTTTATTTGGTTTCAATTTTGTTATTCTTTTTTAAACGGGTTTAGGGCTTGTTTGAAAATAGAGGAAATGACGGAATTTTGACCAGAAGGGGTCAGCTTCAAGGAGAAAACCGCAAGGAATACATGCGTATTACGAGGATTTTCGACGCAGAAGATGGCTGCTTCTGGGTAAAAAGACGGCGTTTTCGATTTTTCAAACAAGCCCTATACTTACAAAAAGCTTACGCTTTTTTTAAAACGCTGGTATACAGGGGCACGGCGTGTTATAATGTACATAAAGCGTACATTGTGAGTGATTCTCCCCTGCAAAAGGGCCAGACTTTCTTTTTGTGGGTGGATTGAACAGCGCAGACAAAGTACATTCAGGTTGATATTGAGGAGCGATACCCCATGAAAATTATGCTTTTGACCGCTGCCACCGGCGGCGGACATATCCGCGCGGCCAATGCCGTGGAGGAATACATCCGGGAGAACACCGGCTGGAACGTGCGCACGGTGGACTGCCTGAAGGCAGTGGGCCGTCTGCTGGACAAGACGGTGTGCGACAGCTATTTGTTTATGGCAAAAAAGGCCCCTATGCTGTTCGGGCGGCTCTATAAGCGCACCAACAAGCAGAATATGATCTCCCACCTGGTGCCCAAGCTCAGCGGGCTGTTCAGCAACATGCTCTACCCTGCTATTGAAAACTATGACCCGGATGTGATTATCACCACCCACCCCTTTGCCACAGAGATGGTGGCGGACCTGAAGGGCGACGGCCTGGTGAAGGCGCCGCTGATCTGCATCATCACCGATTATGGCGCCCACAGGGCCTATATTGCCCATGAGGTGGACAGCTATGTGGTGGCCAGCGACGACATGGTGCCTGAGCTGCGGGAGTTCGGCGTGCCTTTGGAGAAAATATGCCCCTTTGGCATTCCGGTGCACGGGGTGTTTTTTGACCCCCAGGACCAGAAGATGCTGCTGCGCCAGCTGAGCCTGGACCCGGAACTGCCCACCCTGCTGTTTATGGCGGGGAGCTTCGGCGTGTCCAACATTATCAAGCTGTACCGGGATCTGGCCGCGACCCAGGTGAAAATGCAGATCATCGTGATTACCGGGCGCAACCAGAAGCTGTTTGACGCCTTTGAGAAGGAGATCGAGGCGGCCCCGGCCATTCCCACCCGGCTGATTTATTTCACCGACGAGGTGGAGAAGTATATGCACGCCGCCGACCTGCTGGTCACCAAGCCCGGGGGGCTCACCGTGTCAGAGGCCCTGGCCTGCAACCTGCCCATGGCTGTGTTCGACGCCATCCCCGGCCAGGAGGAGGACAATGCCAGATTCCTGAAGACCCACGACATGTGTGTGCGCATTGAGAAGGGCAGCGACTTTGCCCAGGAGATCTCTCAGCTGTTGCAGGAGAAAAAACGCCTGCAGGCCATGCGAGAGAACTGCGCGGGCTTTGACAAGTCCCAGTCCATGCCCAACATGCTCAGCCTAATCAGCCAGCTTACCGCCCGGGAGGTCCGGGCATGAGCGCGGCGTTTACCCCCCAGGATTATCAGGACATTCTGGCGCAGTTGGCCGGGCTCTCAGATGAGCAGTATAAAAGCTTTCATCAGGGGCTTGTTCCCGGAGTCGTTCTGACCTATGGGGTGCGGGTCCCTCAGCTGCGGCAGATGGCCCGGGCTGTGATCAGGCAGGACCCGGTAGGGTTTCTGGCTGTCACCCGGCCCGGGTCATATGAAGAAAATATGATAAGAGGGCTCGTGATTGCCGGAATGAAGCTGCCCATGGAGGAGCGTCTGCCCCTGGTAGAGAGCTTTTTGCCCCTGATTGACAACTGGGCGGTGTGCGATATCTTCTGCGGGGGCTTTTCTCTGAAAAAACCGGAGGACCGGGCCCTGATGTGGGCGTTCCTTCAGCCGCTGTTCAGGGACAGCCGGGAGTATTATGCCCGGTTTGCCGCCGTTATGCTGCTAAGCTATTATGTTGACCCAGAGCATATTGCCCAGGACCTGGCCCTGCTGGAAGCAATGTCCCAGGAGCCGTATTATGTGCGCATGGCGGTGGCCTGGGCCCTGTCGGTGTGCTATGTGAAATTCCCCGGGGAGACTCTGCCCCTGCTGCAGCGGCAGAGTTTAGCCCCCTTTACCCAGAACAAGACCATCCAGAAGATCCGGGGGTCCCGCCGGGTGAGCCCGGAGGACAAGGCTATGCTGAACCGGTATAAGGTGCCCATGCCAAGGGGATGACTAGGGCTTGTTTGAAAAATCGGAAACGCCGTCTTTTTACCCAGAAGGGTCCCTTTCTGCGTCAAAAATCCTCGCCAATCGGAAGATTGCCTTGCGGTTTTTTCCTTGAAATGAACCCCTTCTGGGTAAAAATTCGTCATTCCCTCTATTTTCAAACAAGCCCTAGTTGACAGCAGTGAGCGAGGCCGTTGAGGCCAGAGGGCGCGGGTCCTTTGGGGCGGCAGGGCTTGGCCGGCCCCTGAGCATCCCGCCCAGGACCATCCCCATGACAAACACCAGCGCAGCCACCCAGGCCCAGACCAGCAGCCGGGCTCCCCAGTACATTCCTGCCTCCCACCAGGCCCTGTGCCGGGCCAAACGCAAGCTTTCCCTGTTCATATTGCAGCCTCCTTTTTGGTTGTTTGATGATTAGACGTGGGAGGTGGGGGAAAGGTAACAAATAATAAAAAATTTTCCCCTTCTTCGCGGGCCAAAACCGAAAGAAAATAACGCGCCAAAAGCGCGAAATAAAAGTTCTTGGAGATTCTTAAGACCCTTCTTTCAAGAAGGGTCTTAAGCCGCCGGAGGCGGTCTTGACCTTGAACTTGATCTCTGCCGGGGCTCCATCAAGGAACGCCGCCGTTGGCCTCGGTAGCGGGGAAAAGGTCGTGCGCGGTATTTCTGCACGGGCCAAATGCTCGCTAAAGACTGCCGCCGCAATCACAGAATCGCCATGACTCTCTTGGAGAGGGAGGCGTTTGAAGTCAACAAAAAACCGGCAGAGGCTCATCCGCCCCTGCCGGTCTCTTTTTTATGATGT
>NZ_JBQISV010000003.1:32768-58044 GCF_056800975.1 Acutalibacter sp. | reverse complement strand
ATATATTCTAGTAACTGACTGGCTTAGGAAACTGTCCGCCTCCGTGTCAAAAGTACAGCACAGGGACAGCGCTTTACCTCTGTCATTTTACCCCATCCTTGGTAAAATGTCAAGAGGCGATTGGGGAAGAAAGCGCTTTAACCTAAGAGTAAAAGGAAAATCGAAAGGCGAGAAAGGCAGCTGTTTCCGTCATGGGCCTGCCTGAGGCTTTCTTGAAACCCACTCTTTACTTTTTTCTCAAAATCCAGTATAATAGAAAAACGAATGTGCGCTGCAACCGCCCTCTATCGTAAAACCGCAGAAAGCGAGTGAATATATATGCTGCAATTTGAGGAACTGAAACGCCGGCTGGACGCCCATCAGCAGGCTCTCTCTGCCCTGGGCGACTCTTTGGGACTGCCCCGCCTACGGGAGGAGGTGGAGATGCTGGAGCTCAAATCTGCCGAGCCGGGCTTTTGGGACGACATGCAGAACGCCCAGAAGATCACCCAGCGCATGGCTGGGCTTAAGGCTAAGGACGAGAGCTATCAGAAGCTCTGCGCCCGGTGCGAGGACGCCGCCGCCCTGATTGAGCTGGGGGACGAGGCCGAGGACCTGAGCCTGGTCGACGAGATTGAGGGGGAGCTGGACCAGGTGCAGGCCGCCATTGAGACCATGCACCTCTCCACCCTGCTCACCGGCGAGTATGACGGCCATAACGCTATTCTCACCTTCCACCCGGGCTCTGGCGGCACCGAGGCCCAGGACTGGGCGGAGATGCTGTTCCGCATGTATAACCGCTGGGCCGAGCGCCGGGGCTTCAAGGTCACCACCCTGGACTACCTGGACGGAGACGAGGCGGGGCTCAAGTCCGCCACCGTGCTGGTGGAGGGGGAAAACGCCTACGGCTATCTGAAGGGGGAAATGGGCGTGCACCGGCTGGTGCGGGTCTCTCCCTTTGACGCGGCGGGGCGGCGGCAGACCTCCTTTGCCTCGTTGGAGGTAATGCCCGAGATTGAGGAGGACAACTCGGTGGAGGTGAACCCTGACGACATTAAAATGGAGGTCTACCGGGCCTCTGGCGCAGGCGGGCAGAAGGTCAACAAAACCAGCTCCGCAGTGCGGCTCATTCACATTCCCACCGGCATCGTGGTCAGCTGCCAGGTAGAGCGCAGCCAGTATCAGAACCGGGACGTGGCCATGAAGATGCTCATCTCCAAGCTGGTGGAGATCAAGGAGCGGGAGAACCTGGAAAAGATCAGCGACATCAAGGGCGAGCAGAAGGAGATCACCTGGGGCAGCCAGATCCGCTCCTATGTGTTTATGCCCTACACCATGGTGAAGGACCACCGCACCAGTCATGAGACCGGCAATGTGGGCGCTGTGATGGACGGGGACCTGGACGGGTTCATCAACGCCTACCTTACCGCCAAAAGCCAAAACACCCTGGGAGAGGGGTTGGAGTGAACCAACTCCGCCGCCTGGAACAGGCTGGCCCAACCTTTTGCCCTTCCAAGGGGGCCGGCCTGCCCATGTCACACAAAGAACGGAAGGATATTCGGTTATATGAAATCTCAGTTTAAAAAACGGTTGACCGCCCTGGGTCTGGCCCTGTGCCTCTCGCTGACCTGCACCGGCTGCAGAGCCTTTGCCGCCCCAGCCTATGACCCTACCCAGGCCTTTTCTGACATTGGAAAGCACTGGAGCCGTCCGGCCATCCGCTTTTGCCTGGAAAACGGCTATATGGCCGGGGTGGGCGACGGGGTGTTTGACCCTGACGGCACTGTCACCCGGGCCCAGGTGGTGCAGGTGCTCTATACCATGGCTGGCTCCCCCAGCGTGGCGGGCATGGACTGCCCCTTTGTGGACATCAGCCGCCACTGGGCCCGCAGGGCCATTTTCTGGGCCTATAACAACGGCATTGTCTCTGGCATTGGGGCCAACTTTTTTTCTCCCAACGCCGCTGTCATTCGGGAGCAGCTGGCGTTGATGCTGCAAAGCTACCGGGCCTACTCCATGGGCGAGCCCGCCGAGGCTGGCGGCGACTACCTCTCCCGGTTCACCGACCGGCAGCTGGTAAGCTCCTGGGCCGCCGACGCAGTGAACTGGGCGGTTCAGGCCGGCCTGATGAGCGGCACCAAGCCGGATGTGCTCTCGCCCAAGGGCACCTGCACCCGGGCCCAGCTGGCCCAGGTGGTAAAAAGCTATTTTCAGCCCCAGCAGCCCCCTGTGCTTACCGACCCACCCTCTCAGGGCGAGGAAGGGGGCGGCTCCTTTGTCCCCAACCCGGACCAGCGCAACAGCCCCCTGGTGAGCTATGTGCGCATGTCCCCCAACCACTCCGGGCAGCGCATGCACGCCATTGACACCATCTCCATCCACTGCATGGCCGAGGACTGGACTGTGGAGCAGTGCGGCGAGAGCTTTGCCGACCCCAAGCGTCAGGCCAGCAGCAACTATGGCATAGGCAGCGACGGGCGCATTGCCCTGTATGTGGATGAGGGCAACCGGTCCTGGTGCACCTCCTCGGCAGAGAACGACAACCGGGCTGTGACCATTGAGGTGGCAAACATCGGCTTTGCCCCAGACTGGCCTGTGTCCAACCAGGCCTACTCGGCGCTCATTGACCTGGTGACAGACATCTGCTGGCGCAACGGCATCAAGCGGCTGCTGTGGCAGGAGGACAAGGAGCTCATCGGCCAGGTGGACCAGCAGAACATGACTGTCCACCGGTGGTTCTCCAGCAAGTCCTGCCCGGGCAACTATCTTTACAACCGCCACTGGGACATTGCCGGACAGGTCAACCAACGGCTGGCCGCCCTGGAAGCCGCCGCTGCCCTGGACCGGCTGACCAAGCTGCCCCAGACCGCCCGGATGCAGCCCCAGCCTATGCCCCAGCTGCGCCTCCGCTCGGAAAGGAGAGGAATCTGACCATGAATTTTGAGCTTGTCCCCGTAAAGGAGGACGAAAAGGAAATTTTGCGGAACCTGATGGAGAAGTATCTCTACGAGTTCTCTCAATATGAGCTGTGCGACGTGAACCCCCTGGGCCTTTACGGCTACAGCTATCTGGACTGCTATTGGACTGAGGAGGGCCGCTGGGCCTTCTTCCTGAAAGCCGACGGCCAGCTGGCGGGCTTTGTCATGGTGAACGACTACCCCGAGGCCGGAAAAACCGACTACTGTATATCCGAGTTCTTTGTGATGTATAAATACCGCCGCTGCGGGCTGGGGACCTGGGCAGTGTTCCAGCTGTTTGAGCGTTTCCAGGGGAGCTGGCAACTGAAGTATCACCCGGGGAACAGGCCTTCGGTGGCCTTCTGGAACAAGGTAGTCGGCGCGTGGACCAAAGGAGGCTACCGGAAGGAGGAGCGGGAGGACGTGGCATATCCTGACGGTGCGCCGGGAATGGTGCTGTTTTTTGACACGGCAGACGGTCCCGGGGAGTCAAAGGAGCCGAACTGACAGCATCGCCGCGAAGCCCAACGCCGGGTTTCGCCTTTGGCTGATTCTCAAGGCCGCGCCCACAGGTTTACTTATTAGACGCAGGCGGCCCGGCCAACGGAAGCGCGAGGCGCAAGCTGCGCCGCCGGTTTGGCCACAAGTCGGGCAGCAAATGGTTTGCCGCCGGCAGTCCCGGGGGAAAAGGCCCCTTCGGCCCCCTTTGGGGAAACGTGGAAGCAAAAAGCGGAACCGCCATCCCGCTGGCCCCAACCAATCAAATAAATTGTAAACTTTCTCCCGCCCCCTTTTTTTTCCTGACAAGCTGTGGTAAAATAAAGTCCAGGCCAAAATAAACCTTGCATTGGCCCTTTGCCGCTGGTCCTCCTGGTCCCAACAGGAGGGCGAACAGCCCCGTCCGGCCCAGCGGCCGGGCGTTGATCGCTGAATCACGGGCAGCTCCCGTGGTAGAAAGGATGGTAACCATGCGTTCGCAAAACACACAGGCCTTTGAGAGCTACGAGTCTCAGGTGCGGTCCTACTGCCGCAGCTTCCCCACGGTGTTCACCACCGCCAAGGGGCCCTTTCTCTATGACGAGCAGGGGCGGGAGTATATTGACTTCTTCTGCGGGGCCGGGGCCCTGAACTACGGCCACAACCCGGACCTGATCCGGGACAGGCTGGTGGAGTATCTGCAAAAGGACGGGGTGATGCACGCCCTGGACATGTACACAAGCCCCAAGCGGGAGTTTATCGAGTTTTATGAGGAAAAGGTCCTCAAGCCCCGGGGGCTTTCCTATAAGCTGCAGTTCCCCGGCCACACCGGCACCAACGCCGTGGAGGCCGCTTTGAAGCTGGCCCGCAAGGTGAAAAAACGCCAGAACATCTTTGCCCTGATGGGCGCCTTTCACGGCATGACGCTGGGCTCTATCGCCCTCACCACCGACGCTGCCAGCCGGGCCGGGGCAGGGGTCTCTCTGGGCAATGTGACCCATGTGCCCGCCCCCTATATGTTCCCCGAACTGGATACCCTGCAATATATGGAGACCCTTTTGACCGACGACCACTCGGGCGTGGAGAAGCCCGCCGCTGTGATTTTGGAGACCACCCAGGCCGACGGGGGCATTTACCCCATGCCGGTTGACTATCTGCAGGGCCTGCGCGCCCTGTGCGACCGCCACGACATTCTGTTGATTGTGGACGACGTCCAGGTGGGCTGCGCCCGCACCGGCTGGTTCTTCTCCTTTCAGCGGGCGGGCATTGTGCCGGACATCGTCACCCAGTCCAAGTCTATTGGCGGCTATGGCATGCCCTTTGCCCTGGTGCTGTTTAAGCCTGAGCTGGACCTGTGGGAGCCTGGCGAGCACAACGGCACCTTCCGGGGCTATCAGCTGTCCATGATTGCGGCCAAGGCCGGGCTTGAGATGATGCTGGACCAGAAGGTGGAGGAGAAGGTTCGGGCGGAGGAGTCCATTTTTGCCCAGGCCATGGAGAAGATCGAGGCCATTGCCCCGGGAAAAATAGCCACCCGTGGCGTGGGCTATGTGTGGGGTGTAGACCTGGCCGCCTGCGATGGAGAGAACGCTCCGGGCACTGCCAGCAAGCGGGTGCTGGACCTGGCCTTTGAAAAGGGGCTGATTGTAGAGCGGGTAGGCCGGGGCAACTCGGTGGTGAAGGTGATGCCCGAGCTGCTTATCGACCAGCCCACCCTGCGCCGGGGTCTGGACATCCTCACAGAGGCTGTCCGAGAGGCTGTCGCGCCCTGACAGGAGGGGCCCGAGCGGACCGACCTGTGACGGGCTTTTGAAGATTTTGCTTGTGTAAAAGCATAATGCTGCCATGAGACTGAACAAAAGCCGAGGCTCATTACTGCACAAGCGAACCCCCGGAGACTGTTTTTCTCCGGGGGTTCATTTTGGCTTTTCCCTGCCTCTGTCAGGTTCACCCATCTGTATATATCCTGCAATCGCATTGGCTGCGGCAGATGTCCCCCTGTCAAGCCGGGCTCATTTTTGGGAGTGTCCTGTCGCGCATTTTATTTGATTTACGGTCAGGGGGCGCTGTAGGGGCAGACCTGCGTGTCCCCCCGTCTCTCTCTGGGTCCCAGCAGACGGCTGATATTCTCCCCTACATGATCATCCGCGAAAGAGACACGCCCTTATTTTGTACACAGCCTTGCTTTTGGCAGAAGGTTCAGACAGGCAACACTATTCTACAGATTCCCTGGGACAGAACGCTCCCCCAGTCATGGAAAAAACGAAACGAGGTGCCCCACATGAAGGTCAAATTCTACACCCTGGGCTGCAAGGTCAACCAATATGAAACCGAGGCCATGCGGGAGGCCCTTGCCGCCCAGGGCTTTCCTCCTGCCGGAGAAGACGAGCCCGCCGGGGTGGTGGTGGTCAACTCCTGCACAGTCACCGCCCAAAGCGACCAAAAGGCCCGCCAGGCCCTGCGCCGCTTAAAGCGTCAGAACCCCGGGGCTGTGGCTGTGCTCACCGGCTGCTGGCCCCAAGCCTTTCCCAGTCAGGCGGCAGACCTGGAGGAGGCGGACATTGTGCTGGGCAATGCCAGCCGAGCCGCTCTGGCAGACCGTCTGCGCCAGTTTTTGGCCACCGGCCAGCGGGTGGTGGACGTGTCCCCCCACAAAAAAGGGGAGGCCTTTGAGCCCCTGCGGGTCACCGGCCTGCACGGCCACACCCGGGCCTTTCTCAAAATTGAGGACGGCTGCGAGCGGTTCTGCGCCTACTGCATCATCCCCTTTGCCCGGGGCCCGGTGCGCTCCAAGCCCTTGGGGGACCTGGCCGCTGAGGTGGCCGGGCTGGCCGCTGCCGGATATCAGGAGGTGGTGCTCACAGGCATCAACCTGCCCGCCTACGGCCAGGACCTGGGGCTGGAGCTCTGCGACGCGGTAGAGGCCGCCTGCGCCATTCCCGGCATCCGGCGGGTGCGGCTGGGTTCTTTGGAGCCCGAACGCCTCACTCCCCCTGTCATTGCCCGCATGAGGGCCCAGGAGAAGCTCTGCCCCCAGTTCCACCTGTCTCTGCAAAGCGGCTGCGACGCCACCCTGCGGCGCATGAACCGCCACTACACCGCTGCCCAGTACCGGGAGATTGTGGACAATCTCCGCAAGGCCTTCCCCGGCTGCGCTGTCACCACAGACATTATGGTGGGCTTTCCTGGCGAGACGGAGGAGGAGTTTCAAGCTTCTCTGGCCTTTGCCCGGGAAATCGGCTTTGCCCGCACCCATGTGTTCGCCTACTCCCCCCGGCCGGGCACTGTGGCCGGCCGAGCCCCGGACCAAGTCCCCGCCCCGGTAAAGGAGGCCCGCAGCCGGGCCATGCAGGCTGTGGCCGAGGAGAGCCGCCGGCGGTTCTTTCAGGCCATGGTGGGGCGGACCGGGCCGGTACTGTTTGAACGCCTCGCAGGCCCCGGCTGCTATGAGGGCTGCACCCCCAACTACACCCCTGTGCGGGCCTGCTGCCAGCGAGACCTCACCGGCCAGCTGCTCTCTGTGCGGCTGACTGGGGTGGACGGCGAGGCCTGCACCGCTGAAATTGTTGAATAAAATTTCACCAAACCCCTTGTAATTTTATTGAAAATATGTAATGATATAGAGGAAAGGGGTGGAGCCATATGGCAAAAAGCACTGGAAAACGATTCACCAAAACCGAAAAAAGCTGGATCATGTACGATTGGGCCAACTCTGTCTACGCCACGAACATTCTGGCCGTCATCTTCCCGATCTATTTTGGCAGCGTGTGTCAGGCAAACGGAGCCGACAACCTGGTGCTCTGGTCCCTGGGCACCTCGGTCTCCACCTTTGTGGTGGCTATTCTGGCCCCTGTGCTGGGGGCTCTGGCGGACCATAAGGGCCACAAAATGCGCTTGTTTGCGGCGTTTTTGGCAGCTGGGGTTGTGTTCACCCTGGCCAGCGCCCTGTTCAGCGACTACCGGATGCTGCTGGTGGGCTATGTGGTCTCCCACATTGGTTTCTCCGGCTCCTGCCTGTTTTACGACTCCTTCCTCACCGACGTCACCACCAGCGAGCGCATGGACCGGGTCTCCTCCTGGGGCTATGCCATGGGGTATATTGGGGGCAGCACCATTCCCTTTATTCTCTCCATCATTATTTTGCTGGTGATGGGCATGGACAACCTGCTGGCCTTTAAGCTGGTGATTGTGCTGACCAGCCTGTGGTGGGCCGTGTTCAGCATCCCCTTTTTGCGCAATGTGCGCCAGGTGCACTATATTGAGGCAAAAAAGAGCCTGGTGCGCTCCACTCTCAGCAACCTGCTGCGCACCGCCAAGGATATTTTCTCTCAAAAGCACATTTTCCTGTTTATTCTGGCATATTTCTTTTACATTGACGGCGTGGGCACCATCATCTCTGTGTCCACCTCTTATGGCAGCAAGCTGGGGCTGGACAATATCAGCATGATTCTGGCCCTGCTTATGACCCAGCTGGTGGCAGTGCCCTTCTCCATTCTCTTTGGGCGGCTGGCCGGCCGGTTGGGCGCGCTGAAGCTGCTGCGCATTGCCGTGGCCATCTACTTCTGCATCACTCTGGTGGGCTTTTACATGGGCTTCCACATTGAAAGCCACCCCGGCGACCCCAACGCTCTGAACCTGTCCCTGGTGCTGTTCTGGTGCATGGCCTTTCTGGTGGGCACTGTGCAGGGGGGCATTCAGGCCATCTCCCGGTCCCATTTTGGCAAGCTCATCCCTGCGGAACGCTCCAACGAGTATTTTGGCTTTTTTGATATTTTCGGCAAGTTCGCGGCAGTCATCGGCCCCCTGCTGGTGGCATTGTTCACCCAGCTCACTGGCCGGGACTCGGTAGGGGTCATCAGCCTGGCTATTCTGTTTCTGGTGGGCTTTGTGCTGTTGGCTGTCGGCCAGCGCAAAGCCAGCCCCCACAACTGACAAAAAGGAAGTGTATCTCTATGAATCTCTGTCCCAACTGCGGCGCGGCCCTTCCGCCGGGACAGCCGGCCTGTCCCAGGTGCGGCGCGGCGCTGCCCCCTCCCCCGGCAGGGCCGGTCTATGCCCAGCCGCCGGCTTTTCCGGGCAGGCCCCAGGGGTCGCCCCCTCAGCCGCCCCAACCCGCAGCCTTTTACCCCCGGCTGCCCGGCCCTCCCCTTCTGCCCCGCAAAACCTTCACCTGGATGGACGTGTGCACTGTGCTGGGCTTTGTGGCCTCTATTGTGGGATATTTCTACACCAGCATTATTCTTCTGCCTCTGGGTCTGGCAAGCTCTATTGTGGGCTTTCGCGGAGATAAGACCAAGGGGCTGGCTGTGGCGGGCATTGTCATCTCTGTCATCGGGCTTCTCATTCGGCTGATGGTAGTGCTCTACGAAAACGACCTGCTGCCCTACTGGGTCACCAGCGGCCTGTGGTGACAGCTTTTGCCTCCGATTTGGCAATTTGTGAAGGATTTTTTTAAAAAAACCGCCCTAATTTTGATTTTTTGCTTACATTTTCTGGGCTTTTGTGTTATAATATACTCAGTTAAAGCAATACCGAATCAAAACAGGGGTGATAACGATGTATGAGGTAGGACAGTTGGTACAGTATGGAGGCGCCGGTGTGTGCGAGGTCCAGGAGATCAAGCCTCAGGTGTTTCCTGACAAGGGCGAGCGGCTGTACTATGTACTGCGGCCGCTGTACAAGGCCTGCGTGATTTCCGTCCCGGTGGAGTCGGACAAGGTGTTTTTGCGGCCCATCATCACCCGCGAGGAGGCGGAGCATCTGATTGGGCTCATTCCCACTCTGGACTGTCCGCCGCCCACAGGCCGGCCCGGCCGGGAGCTGGCGGAACGCTATGGCGCTATCCTGAAAAGCCACGACTGCCGGGACTGGATGGAGCTGGCCGTGGCCTTGCGCACCAAAAAGAAGCGCCAGCAGCAGCTCAAGCGCAAGCTGGGCAGTGTGGACGAGCGGTATCTGAAGCAGGCGGAGGAGCTGCTGTTCGGCGAGTTTGCCGCCGCCCTGGAGATCACCCGGGAGGAGGTTCCCGGGGCCATTGCCGCTCTGCTGGAAACCCGGGCCAGCGCTTAAGCCGCCCCAGTGAGGGTCGAGGGGACATTTTCATGCCAAAGGAAAATGTCCCTGTTTTTGTGGGCTCCCGAACTGGGAACGAGAGCAGAAAAGACGAAATGGGGTGCGTTATGCGAATCATTATCTCCCCTGCCAAGAAAATGAATGTGGACACTGACAGCCTCCCCCCAAAGGCTCTGCCCCGGCTGCTGTCCAAAACAGAGCGGCTGCTGGAAGCCCTTCGGGCCATGGAGCCCCAGGCGCTGCAGCGGCTTTGGAGGTGCAATGACAGCATTGCCGGGTTGAACCGGGAGCGGCTGCGGTCCATGGATTTGCGGCAGGGCCTGACGCCGGCTCTGCTGTCCTATGAGGGCATTCAGTACCGCTATATGGCCCCGGGAGTGATGAACGCCCGGCAGCTGGCATACCTGCAGGAGCATCTGCGCATTCTCTCCGGCTTTTACGGGCTGCTGCGTCCCTTTGACGGGGTAACTCCCTACCGGCTGGAAATGCAGGCCCGGCTGGCAGTAGACGGGGCCAAAGACCTCTATGACTTCTGGGGCGGCCTGCTGGCGGAGGAGTTGGCAGAGCCCGGCGGCTGGGTGCTGAATCTGGCCTCTAAGGAGTACAGCCGGGCGGTCACCCCCTATCTCCCCACAGGGGCTGTACTCACCTGCGTTTTTGGGGAGTGGAAGGATGGGAAGGTCCTGGAAAAGGGCACTCTGTGCAAAATGGCCCGAGGACAGATGGTCCGCTGGCTGGCGGAAAACGCGGTGGAGGCGCGGGAGGCCATCCCGGAGTTTGCCGACCTGGACTACCGCTTTGACCGGGAGCTGTCTACAGAAAACCAATACATATTCATAAAAGGAGGACGTTGAGATGTTGGAAGCTGGAACAAAGGCCCCCTCGTTTACTCTGCCGGACAAGGACGGCAAGCTGGTTTCGTTGGAGGATTTTGCGGGAAAACGGGTGGTGCTGTATTTTTACCCCCGGGACAACACCCCTGGCTGCACCCGGCAGGCCTGCGCCTTTGCGGGCGCCTATGAGGAGTTCGGGGCCCTGGGCGCGGTGGTCATCGGGGTAAGCAAGGACTCGGCCGCGTCGCACCAGAGGTTTGCCGCCAAGCATGAGCTCCCCTTTCTGCTGCTCTCCGACCCGGAGCTGACGGCCATTCAGGCCTATGGCGTGTGGCAGGAAAAGAAAAACTACGGCAAGGTGAGCATGGGCGTGGTGCGGTCCACCTTTGTCATCAACGGGGACGGGGTGATTGAAAAGGTCATGCCCAAGGTGAAGCCCGACACCAACGCGGCGGAGGTTCTGGCCTATTTGCGGGAGAACTAACGGCAGCAGTCTTCGTCAAAGCAAGCCCTGCAACGTCAATGCGGCCCTTCCCCATTCCGGGAAGGGCCGCATACTATTTTTGACAGGGCAGGCCGGTGCGGCAGTCCCCCGCCTCATTTTCATTCCCCGGCAGGACGGACGATGGCTTTACAGCTTCAGCGCATTTTTCGGACATTCCTCCACGCATTTCATACACAAAATGCACTCTGTCCCGTTTTTTCTTCTGCGAGAACTGTGGGAGACCTCCACATTCATAGGGCAAACCCTTTCGCACCTCCCACAGGAGACGCACTTGGTTTTGTCCACCCGAATACGGAAAAGAGAAAAATACGACATGGGCTTCAGAAAAAGGGTGATGGGACAAATGTATTTACAAAATGCTCTGTTGTCCTTGCACAGATAGGCCAGGGCAATTCCAACCACATAGTAGAGGACGTTGCCCACAAGGAAGCTGCGCCACATAATCTCCTCTTTATTGGGGACCTGAAGAAGGAAAAGCAGGCCGGCAAAAAGAAGCGAGGCCCCGAACACAAAATACCGGACCGCCCCCCAGCGCCTGCGGGGCGCGGCAGGGGTTTTGAACGGGAGCAGGTCTAAAACCATGGCGGTCCAGCAGGCATAGCCGCACCAACCCCGGCCGAACAGCAGGGGGCCGAAAATTTTTGCAACTACATAGTGGATGGCGGCGGCCTCGAATACGCCAAGAAAAAGATAATACCAAAAGCCCTCTATCTGCATATTTTCCCGGCAGAGGACCCCCAGATACAGCAGCATATACAGGCCGACCGCCAGCTGCACCACATGGCGGGCATAGCTTTTTCTTTTTCCATACAACACCAGCCCCAACCCGACCGCCATGCCGATGTAAGAAAAGTTAAACAAAAAAACAGGTTATCCAGTGTCAGCCACAGAGTTACCGCAATAGCCTCAAACACCAGCCACATTACCAGCGGCGGCAAATATTTCTTAAGCTTCATAAGACCTTCCCAACAGCTCCGTCCTGTTTCCCGCCGGGCCTTTATGCGAACAGCTTTCAGGAAATCGTCAAGGCCAGCTCGATTTCTTCGCCGTCGCGGTTCCCTGTGGGCAAAAAACCAAATTTTTTGTACAATCCCAACGCCACAGGATTGTCCTCTCTGCAAGTCAGAACCACCTTGTCCGAGTCGCCAAAGGGCTTTTGGGCAATGTAGGCCAGACATTCTTTTAAGGCGGCTTTGCCATAACCCTTGCCCTGGCTCCGTTTGTCCACCATCAAATGCCAGATGTGATAGGATGCCAGGTCATAGTCGTAAATAACCATAACATATCCCACCATTTCATCCCCAAAATAAATGCCAAAGGGGGTGCATTGGGAATAATATACATAGGCCTGCGCAAGACTTCGGATGGGATGAGAAACCAGCTTCTCCTGTCCCTCCCCCAATTCCAACTGGAATGCGTCCACAAAATTGCTCTCGTCTATTTTTTTCAGATAGAGATGGTCCATAAAAGCCTCCCCCTGAGCCGGATGATGAAATGAGTAAAAAAACGCTGCGCCCAGGGTCGCGAATGGGGCGCAGTGTGACAAAAAAAGCTCGCGCACTTGGCATGGCCAGGTGCGCGAACAGTGTGCAGCGTGTCGCTGCTGGTGCGCGAGACGGGACTTGAACCCGTACGCCAAAGGCACACGCACCTCAAACGTGCCTGTCTGCCAGTTCCAGCACTCGCGCAACTCAACACTGCTATTATAGCACCTGGCAGCGTGGTTGTCAATGAGAAATTTCAGATTTCTCCCCTTTCCTCCAATATGCCCAGAAAAAAGCGGAAAATCTCCCCTCCGTCCACTGTGTCCTGCCGCCGGTGGCTCAAGGTCATGCGCTCGGGGTGAAACTGTACCGCAAAAACCGCCTTTTCCGGCCACTCCAACCCCTCAATCACCCCGTCCTCTGCCTGGGCCGAGGACAAAAACCCCTGCGCCAGCTGCCCTGCCCCCTGGTGGTGGGCGCTGTTGACCGAAAAGTCCTCGCCATACAGCCGGCGGAGGAAGCTCCCCCTGGGGGCGGAAACCCGGTGGCATTTGTCCCCATCCGGCTCCTCCCAGCAATGGGCCGCAGCGGTGGGCAGGTCCTGGACCAGACTGCCCCCAAAGGCCACGTTCAGCACCTGCAGCCCCCGGCATATACCCAAAACCGGCCTGCCGCTCTCCACAAACTGCCGGGCAAGGGCCAGCTCCGCCCGGTCCAGCTCCGGGTCAATGCCCCTGCTGCCCTGGTTCTGCTGGCCGTACAGAAGGGGGTCCAGGTCCGCGCCCCCAGGCAGCAGCAGCCCATGACAGTCCTCTCCCTCTGCAGCGTTCAGGGACACCACCGCCTCCATGCCATAGGCTTCCAGAGCCGCCGCATAGTTGGCTCGTTTTTCCCTGTCGCCAAAAAGAAACACCCTTTTCATCACAACATCTCCTTTTCTATCAAAAATGGTGGAAGCCTGTGGGAAACGGTTCTGCGAAAAACAGGGGCCTTACAAAAGAATTTACAAGTTTCCGGTTGATTTTGCCGGTCCTTCCTCCTATAATAAGAAAACACAGGGAAAGCGCGGCTCTGCTGCGCTGTCAAAATATGAATATTATGTAAACAAATAATTTTCATCTTTCCCATTGCCTGGCCATGCCGTCTAATGCTGGGAAAGGGAAGGGAAGAAGGCCCCCGGTCTATTATAGCCGGAACGCAAAAAAATGGCAAGGGCCTCTGCTCCTTCCCTGCCCCAGAAGGCCGTGGGGCCGCACGCAGAATAGGCCCTGCCCCAAGCCCTTCTATTCTATGAAATGCTTCCAGAAAGGGTGAGCGAAATGATCAGGGAAAGAACCAGCTCCCGGCGGACACAGGGCCGGGACGAGAGGCGCAGCGCCATGGCGGAGGAACGGCGCCCCCGGAAAAGAAGGTCCCGCCCCCGCAGAGAGGGCTCCGCGGCGGCTGTAGTTATTGCGGCCATGATTTTATGCATGACCATTGTGGTGTTCGCCGTGTGGATCTCCGGGGTCGCCATACAGCCTGAGGCAGTCCCCACAGGGGGGATGGCGGCAGGCCAGGCCCTGGTGCGGGCTCCGGCCCAGAGCGGAGGAACCTCCGGCAGGGTCCCGGCAGCAGAGGGCTTTCAGCAGCTCTCTGACCCGCTGCTGGTGCTGGTCAACGATCAAATTCCCATTCCGGAGGACTGGCAGGTGACCCCGGCCTTTATCAATGACGAGACAGTGGACAACCGTATGTATGAGGACATGAGCGCCATGTTCCAGGCGGGCGAACAGGAGGGCGTGTCCTTTTGGGTGTGCTCGGGCTACCGCAGCCAAGAGCTGCAGGAGAGCATTCTGGAACGGGAGATTGCCGCCCACATGCGGGACGACGGCATGACAGAGGAGGAGGCCCGGGAGCTGTCTCTGCGCACCATCAACCGCCCTGGCTACAGCGAGCACCACACCGGCCTTGCCATTGACCTGAACGATGTGAGCGATGATTTTGAGCAGACCGACACCTACCGCTGGCTGCAGGCCCACGCGGCGGAGTACGGCTTTGTGCAGCGCTACCGCTCGGACAAGGTGGAGTATACGGGCATTGACAACGAGAGCTGGCACTACCGCTATGTGGGCCGGGAGCACGCCCAGGAGATGCAGCGGCTGGACATGTGTTTGGAGGAGTATGTACAGTATTTAAAGGACCAGGGAGTGCAGTAACCGCCTTCCCCGTTTCAGGGGGTGAGTATGTACAGACACGGACTGCGGACAGCAAAAGGCGGTGGAGCTCACTGCCGCCAGACTGCACCGCCCAGCGATAGAGCCAAATTTCCTGTTGAAACGCCGTCAGGCTTGACAAATAGCTGTTCTGCGGGTACAATAGCCGCAGGACAGCTAATTTTATGTGCGGCAAGCAGGAGAGCGGTCTCCGCCGGGAAGCTGGACGGAACCAATTCATCATAACAAGGAGATTGCTCTATGAATGTCGAACTGAAGGAATATGCTCCCTCTTACGAGCAGGACATGAAACAGGATATCGCAGACTTTTTCGCCTTTCACGGGGGACTGGTGGGACGTCAGGCGGAGGCCCGGACCCAAGCTGAGCAAGAGGCTATGGAGACCCTGAAAAGCTGGCAACAGGGCCGCAGCGCCTTATACGCTGTTCTATGCGAGGGGGAATATGCCGGGTTCCTGCGGCTGGACTACCGGGGGGACCAGGCAGCCTGGATAGAGGACCTTTATGTGCGCCCGGACCTGCGGGGCCGGGGCATTGCCTCTCAGGCCATCCGCCGGGCAGAGGGCATTGTCTCTGCCCGGCCCGGTTATACCGCTATGTGCATGGATGTGGCCCCCAGAAACGAGAAGGCCCTGAGGCTTTATTACCGGCTGGGGTATGACAGCGTCAGCCTTGTCACCTTGCGCCGGGAGTTTGGGGAGAACCCCCGGGACCGGAAGACAGAATTTTTGGGCAGGGAGTTTCAGATTTGATTATTTTTCTTGCCAGCTTATTGCCAACAAGCTGGATTTGTTGTATCATTAACAAATAGCAATTTTTTCATAGAAAGAGGGAAGGATATGAGCACAGTCAGAACAAGATTCGCCCCCAGCCCCACCGGCTTTATGCATGTGGGCAATTTGCGCACCGCCCTTTACGAGTATCTGGTGGCCAAAAGCCAGGGCGGCGCCTTTGTCCTCCGGGTGGAGGACACCGACCAGGAACGCTATGTGGAGGGCGCTGTGGACGTGATCTACCATACCCTTCAGCAGGTGGGGCTCACTCACGACGAGGGCCCTGACCTGGGGGGCGGCTACGGCCCCTACATCCAAAGCCAACGGCTGAACACCTATCTGCCCTATGCCCAGCAGCTGGTGCAAGAGGGCAAGGCCTACTACTGCTTCTGCACCAAGGAGCGGCTGGAGGAGCTGCACGAAAAGGGCTTTGGCGGCTATGACCGCCACTGCCGCGACCTGCCCCAGGAGGAGGTCCAGCGGCTGCTGGACGCGGGCACGCCCTATGTCATCCGGCAAAAGGTCCCGCTGACCGGCTCTACCAGCTTTACCGACCAGGTCTTTGGGGAGATCACCATTGAGAACAAGGAGATCGAAGACCAGGTGCTGATTAAGGCCGACGGCTACCCCACCTATAACTTCGCCAATGTCATTGACGACCACCTGATGCACATTACCCATGTGGTGCGGGGCTGCGAGTATCTCACCTCCACCCCCAAATATCAGCTGCTGTACGAGGCCCTGGGCTGGGAGCAGCCCGCCTATATCCACCTGCCGCTGATTATGGGCAAAAACGAGGACGGCTCCACCTCCAAGCTCTCCAAACGCCACGGGTCCACCAGCTTTCAGGGGCTGACCGAGGAGGGCTATCTGCCCCAGGTGATCACCAACTATATCGCCCTGCTGGGCTGGGCTCCCAAGGACAATCAGGAGATTTTTTCTTTGGAGGAGCTGGTAGAGAATTTCTCCGTGGACCGTATCAGCAAGTCGCCGGCTGTGTTTGACTATGACAAGCTCAACTGGTTCAACGCCGAGTACATCAAGGCCATGAGCCCCGAGGATTTCCGCGCCCATGCCATGCCATACTATAAAGAGGTGTTCGGTGACGCGGACAAGCCCTGGGAGGTGCTGGATTCCATTCTCAGGGCCCGGCTCACCAAGTTCAACGAGATTCCCGGCCTGCTGGGCTTCTTCCAAGAGCTGCCGGAGTATCCGGCGGACTTCTTTGTGAACAAGAAGTCAAAAACCAACCTGGAAAACTCTCCCGAGATGCTTCGGGCGGCAACAGAGGCTTTGAAGCAGCTCCCCGCCTGGGAGCTGGACGCCATTCACACCGCATTGATTGACCTGGCCGCCAGACTGGAAGTGAAGAACGGCACGCTGCTGTGGCCCGTGCGCATTGCCGCCGCCGGCACTTTGGTGACTCCCGGCGGAGCTATGGAGATTTTGACCCTGCTGGGCCGGGAGGAGGCCCTGCGCCGGCTGAAGCTCGGGTTGGAGAAGCTGGTATGAACCTCATAAAGACGAGCCGCCTGGAACTGCGCCCTCTTTCCGATGCCGACAGGGACAGGGTGGTGGACATTCTGCGGGACGAGACGGTGAAGAGGACCTACATGGTCCCGGACATCACCAGCCGGGAGATGGAGGAGAAGCTATTCCGGCACCTGTGGAGCCTGACACGAAGCAGAGAGCGCTTTGCCTGGGCAGTCTGCTGTCAAGGGGAGCTGATTGGCTTTGTGCACGAGGTGGAGCGGCAGGACGATTGGGTTGAGCTGGGCTGGGCTCTTCATCCCCTCTGGCATGGTCAGGGGTTTGCCACCGAGGCGGTGTGCGCTGCCATAGAGGCCATGTTTGCCCAGGGTGTGGCGGAGGTCCGGGCCAGGGCGTTTGAAAGCAATCCCGCCAGTATTCGGGTTATGGAAAAATGTGGGATGCAGCCCATTGGCTTGACAGAGCAGATATCCTACCGGGGGCAGCAGCACCGGTGTGTATACCGCTCGATAAGGAGGCAGGAGAAGTCATGAACCTACAGCCGCGAAATCAGCGGGCCGTGTTCCGACAGCGGGCGAGGCAGTCAGACCAGCTTCTATTTATCTGCATAGAATAACCCGCTAGAAATGAGGTAACTGAGAATGAGCGAAACAAAAATAACAGCAGCGGATTTTGATAATATCCCCAGCACGAACTTTATCGACGAGTTTGTAAAAGAGGACATGGCCCCCGGCGGCCGCACTGAGGGGATGCAGGTGCACACCCGGTTTCCGCCAGAGCCCAACGGGTATCTGCACATTGGCCACGCCAAGGCCATTTATGTGGACTTTGGCACAGCCCAGCGTTTTGGGGGCATTTGCAACCTGCGCATGGACGACACCAACCCCACCAAGGAGGACGTGGAATATGTCAACGCCATTCAGGAGGACATCCACTGGCTGGGGTATGACTGGGACGACCGGTTCTACTATGGCTCCGACTTTTTTGAGGAGATGTACCAGGGGGCCGAGGAGCTGATTGAGAAGGGCCTGGCCTATGTGTGCGAGCTGACCCAGGAGCAGATGCGGGAGATGCGGGGAGACCTGACCACCCCCGCCCGCAGCCCCTACCGGGACCGCCCCAAGGAGGAGAGCCTGGACCTGTTCCGCCGGATGCGGGCCGGGGAGTTTGAGGACGGCCGCATGACCCTGCGGGCGAAAATCGACCTGGCCTCTGGCAACTTCAACATGCGGGACCCGGTAATCTACCGGATTAACCACACCAAGCACCACCGCACTGGGGACAAGTGGTGCGTCTACCCCATGTACGACTATGCCCACCCCTTTGAGGACGCCATGGAGCACATTACCCACTCTCTGTGCAGCCTGGAATTTGAGGACCACCGGCCCTTCTACAACTGGGTGATTGAGAACGTGACTTTGCCCTCCAAGCCCCGGCAGATTGAGTTTGCCCGGCTGGGCATTGACCACACGGTGATGAGCAAGCGCAAGCTCCGGGCACTGGTAGAGGGCGGCTATGTGGACGGCTGGGACGACCCCCGGATGCCCACGATTTGCGGCCTGCGCCGCCGGGGCTACACCCCGAAGTCCATCCGCAGCTTTTCAGAGCGCAATGGCGTGTCCAAGGCCGCGTCCACAGTGGAGTACGCCTTTTTGGAGCACTGTCTGCGGGAGGACCTGAACGAGACCGCCTGCCGGGCCATGGCAGTGCTGCACCCGGTCAAGCTGGTCATCACCAACTACCCGGCGGACAAGACCGAGGTCTTCACCGTAGAGAACAACCCCAACCGCCCTGAGGACGGGGAGCGGGAGGTCAGCTTTTCCCGGGAAATCTGGGTGGAGGCAGAGGATTTTCTGCCCCAGGCCGCGCCCAAGTTCAAGCGCCTGTACCCCGGCGGGCCCGAGTGCCGGCTGAAGGGGGCCTATCTGATCAAATGCGTGGGCTACGAGACAGACGAGGCTGGCAATGTCACTGAAATCGCCGCTGAGTATGACCCTGACAGCCGGGGGGGCGACCCTGCCGACGGCCGCAAGGTAAAGGGCGCCACCCTGCACTGGGTAGACGTGAAGACCGCAGTAGACGCGCAGGTGCGCATTTATGACAATCTGTTCATTGCCGAGAACCCGGAGGAGGGGGACTTTTTGGAGCACCTGAACCCCCACTCTCTGGAAGTGCTGAATGGCTGCAAGGCCGAGGCCGCTCTGGCCGCTGCCCGGCCCGGAGAGAGCTGGCAGTTTATGCGCCAGGGGTATTTTTGCGCCGACAGCAAGGACAGCAAGCCCGGAGCCCTGGTGTTCAACCGCTCGGTGAAGCTGAAGGACAGCTTCAAGCCCGGGAAATAATCAAATAACCAAAGAAACACCCTCGCAGGCAACCGCCTGTGGGGGTGTTTTGTGTTGCTTTGGGCTGATTCCTTACACAGTGATCCAATACCGCCGCAGGTCCTCCACCACGCTTTCCAGCTGACCACCGCAGTCCTCAATGGTGCGGGCAGAGGCGGGGTTGGTTTCGTCGCAGCAGACCAAGGCTCTCTCGACGCCCTTCTCCTTGGCCTTCTCGATGCCCAGGCCCAGCATATAGGGGGCATAGCGGTTGCCCCGCAGGCTGGGGCGAATGCCGTAGCCAATGTGTCCGCCCCCATTGCGCAGGCGTTCGGTGAGATAGTGGCGCAGGTCCAGGGCTCCCGCCGGGCCGGTTTTGCCGCTGGTGAGAATGTACAGGGTAGACTTGGCGTAGGTGGGCTTGGGCACCACAGTGCGCCAGGCCACGGTGCGCTCCATCCAGCGTTCAAAGCTCATGTCCTTGGGGTCCAGCAGGAAGGGGGTCACGTCCCCGTTGTCGCCCTCTATAAATTCCTTCTGCATGGCTTCCAGCTGGGGCCGGTCTATCTCCTCCGGCAGGGCCAGAGAGAAACCCGCCTCCTTGGCCCGCATGGCCCAATACTCCCAGGCCCGCAGAGAGTAGCAGCACAGGTCCCGCTCCTCGCCGTTATAGATGGCGCTGCTGGTGCGCAGGGCGCCCTCATAGACAAAGCCCAGCTTTTCAATCACCCGCCGGGAGCGCGTGTTGACCGGATAGTGGGTGATAGTCAGCAGCCTCAGCTTCATGGTCTGAAAGGCGTAGTCCATAACAGCCCGGGCAGCCTCGGTCATCAGCCCCTGGCCCCAGTAGTCCCTGCCCAGCACATAGCCCAGGCTTTTGCAGCCAGAAATCTTGGGCCGATGGCCGTCGCTCATCAAGCCGATGGAGCCAATGACCCTGCCGGTTGCCTTCAGCTCCAAGGCTATTTCAAAGCCGTCCTCCTCCCCGTCCACCCAGCGGGTAAGAATCCCCCGGGATTCCTCTATACTCTCATGGGGCTTCCAGCCTGCCCAGGGACCCACGTCGGGGTTTTTGGCATAGGCGTAGAAGTCCTCTAAATCCTCCATGCGCCAGGGACGAAGCCGCAGGCGGGGGGTCTCTGTCAAAACACTCATGGTTCTCTCCTCATTTCTGTTGACTCTCTCCTCTGATAGGCGTACCCGAAGTGAATGGGCGGCGCGGTGACAGAGAGATAGACAAGCTCCCCCTCACCGTCGTTCAGCAGGCCGTGCACGTCTCCGTCCACGAACCGCGCCACGTCCCCCGCCCGGAAGGGCTGCTCCTGCCCCTCTGCCAAAAGCAGCCTGCCGCTTCCCGCCAAAGCGTACCAAATCTGCTCCGAGCTCTGGTGGACATGCCTGGGCTGGCTGGCCCCCGGTTCCAGGTGGACCTCAGTGACCGTCACCCGCTGGCTCCGGGAATTCTCCGGGTTCAGCAGCTGGCGGGAGGCAACTCCTGGGCTGCTGAGTGTGACTATGCTCTCTGCCGGAATCCATTCCATTTTGCTGCCTCCTTAACAGGCCCGCAGGGCCATAGCTACCCAGCCACGGTCCTCCCGGCGCTCTATGACAGTATACCTGCCTGCCAGCGCGGCCAGCACGTCGGCCTCCCGGGCGTCAATAATGCCGCTGATGATGTACACCCCGCCCGGAGCCAGGAACCGGGGCACGTCCCGGGTGAGCTCAATGACCACGTCGGCCACAATGTTGGCGGCAATCAGCTGGTACTGTCCGCTGACCTTGTCCGCCAGATTGCCGCAAAGGCCGGTAAAGCGCGCCTCCACCCCGTTGAGCCGGGCGTTCTCTTTGGCCGTCTTCACGGCCAGGGGGTCAATGTCCACCCCCACCGCAGAGCCCGCCCTCAGCAGCAGCGCCGCCACTGAGAGAATGCCGCTGCCGCAGCCCATGTCCAGCACCGCGCTGCCCGGGGCAAGATATCGCTCAATGAGCTCCAAGCACAGGCGGGTGGTCTCGTGGGCGCCGGTGCCAAAGGCCAGGCCGGGCTCCAGGTTCAGCACCGCACGGCCCTGGGGGTCAAACGCCTCCTCCCACACAGGGCGGATCAGCAGCCTTTCGCCCACAGGGATGGGCTTGAAATACTTTTTCCAGTTGTTCAGCCAGTCGTCCATGGCGCAGCCGCTCTGGCCGATGGTGTGGGGAATGCCGCAGGCCCCCAGACGCTCCTCCAAAAAGGAGACCGCCTCGGCAGGATTGTCCTCCGGGCTGATGTAGACATGGATGACGGCATGCTCCCTGTCCTTGGCCAGCAGCTCCTCATCAATCAAATCAATATGGGCAATCTCCCTGGCTTCCTCTTCTAAATGGGAGTAGTCCTCAATATAGATGCCATGGGGCACTGTCATATTGGCAATGTTCCCGGCTGTCTCCGCCTTGGCTGCGGGTACAGAAATAGTGATCTCAGTCCAGCTCTCGCTCACGCTGTGTCCCTCCCCTGTTGTGATCGTAAACGCGGCTCATAAAGAGGCCTTCCCCTCTTTGGCGGCTTTGCTGTCCGGCTGAACAACCGGCATGTACCGATCATTCTGCGCGTTTACTATATATAACAGATATTTCCGTTATTTTACTCCCGAACGGGCGCTTTGTCAATCAAAAAAGGGAAATCTTTACGGTTTTCATTCTAAGGAGCAAAACTATGACCAAGAAAAAATTTTTCCTTCAGGGCGTTGCGCTGACAGCGGTCTCCCTGTTCCTGCGGGTCACCAATATGGGCTACCGCTCTTATCTCTCCCAAAAAATCGGCGCAGGGGGCATGGGGCTCTATCAGCTCATTTTTTCCATCTTTATGCTGACCGTCACCCTCTCCACCTCAGGCATCAGCCTGGCCGTCACCCGCATGGTGACAGCGGCCATTGCCGGGGGCCGGCGGCAGACCGTGCGCTCGGTGGTGACAAAGTGCTTCGGCTTCTGCCTGAGCATCAGCCTGGGCATTGCCCTTTTGCTGTTTCTGCTGGCCGGCCCTGCCGCCGGTCTTTTGCTGGATATGCCCCAGGCCGCCCCCTGCCTGCGCATTCTGGGACTGGGCCTGCCCTTCATGTCCCTGTGCACCTGCATGAAGGGCTATTTTCTGGCTGTAGACGAGTCCCTAAACACTGCTGTGTCCGACGCATTGGAGCAAATTCTGACCATTGGGGCCACTGTGTTTTTCTTCTGGTATTTTGCCCCCCACAGCATCGAGTCCGCCTGCCTGGCGGCAATGGGGGCCTCTACTTTGGGCGAGGCCGTGTCATTTCTCACCAGCTGGGCCGCTTACCGCAAAAGCCTTGCCCGCAACACCCCAGTCAAGAAGGAAAAAAGCCAGGGGGTGCTGGCAGGGCTCTGCCACATTGCCCTGCCCTGCACCCTCAGCTCCGCAGCCCGCAGCGCCCTGAACACCGGTGAAAACCTGCTCATTCCCCGGGAGCTCCGACGCTTCGGCCTGAGCAGCGACCAGGCCCTCTCCCAATACGGTCTGCTGCAGGGCATGGCCATGCCTATGCTATACTTTCCCTCCTCCTTCCTCACCTCCTTTGCCTCCCTGCTCATCCCCAAGGTTGCCAAAGAGCGGGAGCTGAGCCACAAAAACGCGGTGGCCCACATTGCGGGCCGGGCAGTGCAGGCGGCGCTGGCCTTTGGTATGTTCTTCGCCGCGCTGTTTCTGGCCTTTGGGGACAGCTGGGGCCAGGCTTTTTACCACAACGGCAGCGCCGGGGCATATTTGCGGGTGCTGGCCCCCCTGGTGCCCCTCACCTACCTGGACGTGGTGGTAGACAGCCTGCTCAAGGGGCTGGACCAGCAATTCAACTCCATGAAATACAATCTGGCGGACTCCCTCATCCGGGTGCTGCTGGTGCTGTGTCTGCTGCGGTTTTTCGGCATGGAGAGCTATGTGGGCATTCTGTTTTTCAGCACCATCTTTAATGCCTCTCTCAGCCTGCACCGGCTCATTCAGGTCAGCGAGCTGCGCCTCTCTCTGACAGAGGATGTGCTTCTGCCCCTGCTCTGCGCCGCCACAGCAGTGGGCCTCAGCCGGGCGCTGCTGGCGGGAGCGCCTCTGGGGGGCTTTCCGCTGGTGCTGGTCCAAACCGGAGTCTCCGCAGCCGGGTTTGCCGCCGTCTATTTCGGCTCCCGGCGGTGGCTGGCCAAGGGGCGGCGGGAAGTGCCAGGCCTCCGGTAAAGGGGCGGTGGCTCCCCTACCCGGGGCCACAGAGAGACGCAAGAGGCACAGCGAACGCCCCGCTGTGCCTCTACTGCTTTGGTTGGTTATGACTTTTTAGTGGCAGAAGCATCATAAGCTTCTCACCGTTGGTTGGGGCGGGCTCACTGCCGTTCACATGGTTGACACGGGGTGCCCCACAATGTGCACTGCTCCCCATGTCAACAAAACAGCGAATCAAATGCGCAGCGGGCTCTTCACTTCACCGCTGCCCGGCGCATAAGCAGCCAGGCAAGGGCAGAGAACAGGGCTGTCAGCAGGGTGCAGGTGAGGGCGGTTCTGGGCAGCGTGCTGCAGCACATCTGGCCGAACCCCACAATGAACCGCAGCACCTTCCCCTGAACCGCAGGGTGGAAGGACAGATAGGAGGAGAGCAGAATAAATACCGTCGGCGTGCCCACCCAGAAGATGATTTTTCCCATTTTGGACAGGCGGTACATAAAGACCGTAATGAGATAGCCCAGGGAGCTGGCTGTCAGCAGCAGAAAGAAGCTGAACACCACAGACAGCAGCATGGTGGCAGGGCTGCTCTGCACGGTAAAGCGGCCCTCTGCATACTCCATGCAGTAGCTCATCTCATAGAGGGAGTTCGCCTGGAAGCCGTTGGGAAGAACCACATGGAGCAGCGACACCAGCAGCGTATAAATCTCGTCTGCCAGGGCCATGACCCCGCAGACAACGCCCATAGCCCCCAGCCGCCCCAAAAACTGGCTGCGCCGGGAGACGCCATGCTGAAGATTCATCAAAAAACTCTCTTTAAAGGCGCACAGGGAGAGGATGAAGGCAAAGACCATGGTGATTGCGGTGACCCCGTTGGTAGAAACAAGGCCGCTGGCCTCGGCGGAGACCAAGGCCACGGAAATCAGGGACACCAGAAACAGGCTGGCCAGCACCCCATAGTAGACCAGAATCGCGCTGCGCTGGTCCCGGAGCTGATAGCGGAAGGACGAATAGATTTTCATCGGGATACCCCTTTTCTTTGAGAGAATAATGTGATTCTGTGCGGCTGGACGCAGCCCAGCCGCCGGTGGGCTGTCAAAAAACGGGAAGCGTCTTTAGGAATTCGTCAGCTGGATGAACAGCTTCTGCAGGTCCATAGGACCGAATTCCAGGTCCTTGGCCGCTTCCCCCTCCTTCTCCGGAACGCCCAGCACATAGGCGGTGCGCAGGCCTCCCAGGCTGTCCATGCCCAGCAGCTTTTTGCCCTGCAGATAGGCCTCTACCGCCCCTGCCCCGCCAGAGACCGTGTAGCCCCCTGCCAGCAAAGCCTCCCGGGATTCCTGGCGCAGAACCTCCCCGTCCTTAATGATCACCACATCCTCCACCAGGTTTGCTACCTCCTCAATGAGATGGGTGGAGAGCACCACAGTAAAGGGGGACTCCGCATATTTTTCCAGCAGACGCTTATAGAAAAGCTCCCGATGGTTGGCGTCCAGGCCCAGCACAGGCTCATCCAGCAGCACATAGGGGACATTGACGGACAGAGCCAGAATCAGCTTGAAAATCGAGCGGTAGCCTGTTGAAAGCCCGGATACCTTGGATTTGGGGGACAGGCGGAAATCCTCCAGCAGCCTGCCTGCGCAGTCCGGGTCAAAGCCAGGGTAAAAGGACTGGGCCCAGCGCAGGGCTCCGCTCACCCGCATGGCCTCCGGGTGGAGGACCGCCTCGCTCATCAAAAATATTTTAGACTGGGCCCTGTCGTTTTCCCGGGCGTTTTCCCCATCCACCAGCACAGCTCCCTTGTCGGGGAATATACGGTTGGTCAGAATATTCAGCAGAGTGGACTTTCCCGCGCCGTTGCGGCCCAGCAGGCCGTATATCCGGTTTTCCTCAAACACGGCGTTGACATCCTTCAGGGCCTGCACCGGGCCAAAGGATTTAGAAATATTTTGCAGCTGTATTGCCATTTGCTTTATCA
>NZ_JBQISV010000003.1:0-32758 GCF_056800975.1 Acutalibacter sp. | reverse complement strand
ATGCCGAGCGTCTTGTTCCTGAGGACCTGCGGATAGCGGCCGCCCTTCACGATCATGCCCTTCATCGCCTGGGCGAGCTCCACCATGTCCAGCAGCTCCTGCCGGGCCACGCCCAGACGTTGGGCCTCGGCCACCATAGCTGCCACAAACCGGGAGGAAAACTCTCCCTGGCGTTTTTTTTGCAGCAGGGCCCTGGCCCCCTCTGCCACAAACATGCCCACCCCCCGCTTTTTGTAGGCCGCGCCCTGGTCTACCAACAGATTGATGCCCTTTAAGGCTGTGGCGGGGTTGATGGTGTACTGCACGGAAAGCTCCGTGATGGAGGGAAGCTGCCCTCCCTCCGGCAAAGCGCCGGACAGCACCGCGTCCTCCAGGCCCTCGGCAATTTGCAGGAAAATGGGCTTTTCCCCGCTTAGATCCAGCTTTTGCATGTGCGCCTCCTTTCTAAACCGGTTAACTACTCAAGTAACTAACTATAACAGCAGTATACCACGCTCTCCGTCACCTGTCAAGGGGGACAGCAGATAATTTTTAGAAAATCATTACAGCGCCAGCCCCTGCTAGAGAGACTGACGCTGCCCCTTCCGCCATCGCAAAAAACATGACAAAAAGCTGTTTGAACCCCTGGGACAGAACTCCGCTGCTCAAAGGCTGCCGTCTTTTGGGCCATCACCACATGATTCAGGAGGGCTCCCCGGTCAGCAAAAGGCGCAAAAAACCGGCCCCTCTCCGGGCCGGCTTTTCTCCTGGGAAGGCTCAGCCTTCCTCCTGCTGCAGCTCCGCCACAATCGGAGGCAGCTGGGATATCATATTGTCCATATCCTCAAACATGGCGCTTTTGGTGGTGCCCAGGCGGCTGGCATTATCAATGTGCTTCACTACCTCCTGGTGCAGGTCCTTGATGCGCTGGAAGAACTGGCAGATCACCTGCAGCTCTGTCTGCGAGGACTCGATCACCTCAGAGATCTCATCCTGCACTCCCACAGCGTCCTCGGCCGCTGTGGTGATGCTCTGAAAGCTCTCGCTGGTCTGGTCTACAATCTCCATTCCCTGGCCCAGGGTGTCCTGCGAGACGGAGATGCTGCTGCTCAGCTGCCCGGCCCGGGCCTCCACGTCAGCCACGCCGCCCTCCACCTCAGCGGCCAGCACCTTGATCTCCTTGGCCAGCCCCTTCACCTGGGTGGCCACCACCGAGAAGCCCCGGCCCGCCTCGCCCACCCGGGCGGCCTCAATCGAGGCGTTCAGGGCCAGAATATTGGTCTGGTCGGCAATGGCGACGATTTTTCCCATGCACTGGCGTATTCCCTCAACGGCCTCCTGCAGCCGGGAGAAAATTCCGGCCATCTCCTCGTAGGAGCTTTGAATGGCGGTATAGGTCTGGCCCAACGCCTCCATCTGCCCCTGGGCGCCGTTCACGCTTCCGGCAATGTTATCCCGCACCTCGCCAAACTGCCCTGCCGTCTGGTTGATGTTGGCAAAGGAGTCCCCCAGGTCCTGCAGCTTGTTGTGGAACAGTTCCGCCTCCCGCAGCACGCCGGAGAAGGAGCGGCTTACCTGGCCCAGCTCCCGCAGGGAGTCCACCTCCTTCTCTACCAGCGCCTGCTGATACTCCTTCAGGCTGCCGGCCACATACAGCACCGGGTAGAGGTCCCGTTCCTGCCGGGGCAGCTGCCCTTTCTTATGAAAGATACTCATGGCTCTCCCCCTTATTATTCAAAGACCACACAGGTCATGGATTGATTGACAAAACGGTCGTTATAGTGCTCGCCATAGCCCACCAGCCCGGCATGGCTGCCCAGCGCCGCCATGTCCCGCAGATAGTCGGACATATACCCATGCTCGGAGAACAGCTTGTAGCGGAACAGGCAGTTGACAGAGAAAATGGCAGAGCGGCGGGGGAAGTCCTTGCGGATCTGGGCAATGGTCTCCTTCACTGTGGCCCGGTAGTCCCCCAGCTCCAGCAGGCTCAGCACGTCTGAGTCATTCACCTGGCGGAAGCAGGCCAAAGCGTTGCCCTTTACCTCCTTGATGGAGACAATGCACACGTCGTCCCCGTTCAACTTGCCAAAGGGATTTTGGAAGGTGCGGGTGAGAATCTCCTCGTCCGTCACATGAAGAATCTCCTGGTAGACCTGCTTGGCAGGCCTGCCGTTGAGAGAGCCCAGTATGTAATTGGCCCGGTCTGTCTGCGAGGCGATAAACTGGTAATTGCCCATCTGGCGGTAGATATTCTCCTTATAGGCCTTCACCCTGCCCCCCAGGTTGCGCACCAGGGCATAGGCCACGCCGTCCTGGCAGACGCGCCCGTTGGCCGAAACCCGCCCCTGGTCGCCGGTGCCGCCCACCAGAGAGATGCCCTTCCTGCGCAGGGAAGCATTGATGGTGGTCAGCACACAGGCGTCGTTGCCGCTGCAAAAGTCCAGGCAGATCACATCCTTGCCGCTGCCGCCGATCCTTTTCAGGTCCTCCTCCAGCCGCCGGATATGCCTTACCGGCATGGTAGAGGCGTGCTCCAGCAGGTTGGCGGCGGCGGCGACCCCGTCGGAAAAGGCGATAATGCCCACGCCCCGCTCCACCACCTTGGTCTGGTAGCTCATGCCGATGCAGCCAATGCTTGGGACGCCGGGAAAGCGCTTCTCCAACTCCTGCACATGGTCCTCAAACTGCTTTTCATTGGACATCAGCATAATAAACTGCGGGGAGTACAAGCCGGAGAGAGCCTGAGAGAGATCGCCCTGCTGGCTCATCCCAAAAAACTGCTTCATGCTGTTGTTCACCCTCCTGTTCGTGTGATTCGGGTTAAATTATACCAAAAAAGGTGGTGCTCTGTCAAGCGGGAGGCCCAGGGGATGGGCCCAAATGGAGAGATTTGTGGGCGGTATGGGGAGCTCTGGCAGGCCTGGCTTTGCCTCAGAAGCCCCCTCAAGGCTCCGTCCGGGACCCGTAAAAGGGCAGAATGCCCGCCGCTTGGCCCGGCTGAATCAGCCGGCCGCCCAATCTGTCCGCAAAATTTCCAAAAAGGATTCCATTTTCAAAAACAAAATAGTATAATAGAGGCAAATCGCCCAAAGGAGGCAAATTATGCGCGTCATCATGTTCGACATCGACACCCTGCGCCCGGACCACCTGGGCTGCTATGGCTATGGCAGAGACACCTCCCCTGCTATTGACTCCGTGGCCCGGGAGGGCGTCCGCTTTGACAATTACTACTGCCCCAACGCCCCCTGCCTGCCCTCTCGTGCCTCGCTGATTACCGGCCGCTACGGCATCCGCAACGGGGTGCTGGGCCATGGGGGCACTGCCGCCGACCTGCGCCTGCAGGGCGAGACCCGCCACTTCCGGGACGAGTGCAGCGAAAACGGCCTGTTCATGCAGTTCCGCCAGGCGGGGATGCACACAGCGTCCTTCTCCACCTTTGCCGAGCGCCACTCCGCCTGGTGGTTCAACGCCGGGTTCAACGAGTGCTTCAATGTGGGCAAATGCGGCAACGAGTCTGCCGAGGAGGTCACCCCCCATGTGCTGGACTGGCTCCGCCGCCGGGGCGGGGAGGACAACTGGTTTCTCCATGTCCACTATTGGGACCCCCACACCCCCTACCGGGCCCCGGCCGCCTTCGGCTATCCCTATGAGGACGTTCCCCTGCCGGACAACTGGATCACCCAGGAGATCTTTGACCAGCACCTGCTGCATGTAGGGCCCCACGGCGCAAACGAGATCAACATGTGGGACGACGCCCAGTACCCTCAGTACCCCCGCCACCCTGGCTGTCTGAAAAGCCTGGACGATGTGAAGGCCATGATTGACAGCTATGACTATGGTGTGCGCTGGACGGACGACAATATCGCCCAGATTCTGGACCAGCTGAAGGACCTGGGGGTTTATGAGGACACGGCTGTGATTATCACCTCGGACCATGGGGAGAACTTTGGAGAGCTGGGCCTTTACGGCGAACACGGCACTGCCGACGAGCCCACCTGCCACATTCCCATGATCATCAAATGGCCCGGGGGCATGAAGGGCCATGTGGACAGCGGCTTTCACGACAATGTGGACCTGGCCCCCACCGTTCAGGAACTGCTTGGCACCTCCATGCGGGGCGGGTATGACTACGACGGCCAGTCCTATGCCCCGGCTCTGCTCAAGGGGGAGGACTGCGCCCGGGACAGCGTGGTGCTCACCCAGTGCTGCCATGTGTGCCAGCGGTCCGCGCGGTTCGATGATTACCTCTACATCCGCACCGTGCATGGGGGCTATCATCTGTTCCCCAAGGAGATGCTCTTTGACGTGAAAAACGACCCCCACCAGCTTCACAACCTGGCGGAGGAGCGGCCCGACCTGTGCGACAGGGGCGCACGCCTGCTGCTGAACTGGACCGAGGACATGATGAAGAAATCCGACTTTGAGGCTGACCCCATGTGGACCGTTATGCGGGAGGGAGGCCCGGAGCACGCCCGGGGTATGCTGGAAAGCTACATTCAACGCCTGGAGGGCACTCCACGGGCAGACCAGATTCCCCTGCTGCGGGAGCAGTACCCCAAGTTCTGAGTAAATGCCAGACAGAAAACCGCCGCCCGGGCCTCTGCCCCGGCGGTGGTTTTTTGCTTACTGCTTCAGAAAGCCCCAGTCCCGCATGAGCTGAAAAATCAAATCTGTGTTGCGGTGGCAGCCTGCGAACACAGTCAGCCGGCCCTCGGTGCAGTAGCACTCAAACACGCCGTCCTGCCGGCCGCTGGGACTCTCGCCATCCGGCAGAATAAGGAAGCTTCCCGGATAGTGCTGGTTCAGATTTGTCCGATTGAAGCGTTGGGCATAGAGAGTGACAAAGGCCTTCCGCGGAATATCTGTGGAGTTTGGCCGGTAGGTGATAATCATTCTCCGCCAGCCCTTGCCCTGCAGGTTCCGCAGCTGGTAGTCCACCCGGAGGTCCTTCTCCCGGTTGGACAGCGTTGTTTTGGTGCTGGCGGTCACCTCTCTCCACTCCTCGCTGTTCCCCATCATTTCCGGCTGAGACTCGCCCAACTCCCGGAACAGCCTGCGGATGAACTGGACGGCGGTAAGGTTATCTTGCCGCACGTCCTCCGACTTGGTGTAAAGGAGGATGTTTTGCAGCTGCTCTGTGGCATTGAGGCTGTCGGCCTCCTCGGTATAAAACTGGTCCAGCACAGCGGCAATATATTCCCGCTCCACGCCGCTCTCATCGCTGCGGAGGGCTTGAAAATTCGCGTGCATCGCCGCCAAGTCGTCCTCTACAATCTGGCTTACCAGCAGCGTGTGGTCGCTCTCCCGGGTCAGCTGCAGCAAAAGCACCGCGTACTGCCGGACGGCAAGCTCCTGCGCATCCTCCTGGACGCCGCTTTGGGGCGTGTTGATGCACTGGACCATCCGCAGCATGTTCAGGCTGCGCTTGATGGTTCTGGGATTGCGGATGCCGAACCGCCTGAGCAGCTCCACAAAGGGCTTGGCCTCGTCCGGGGCCACCTTCAGCAGGCTGGACACATAGGCGGTCAGATCGTAGGAGTTTACCGGCAGCTGAAAGGGCAGCTGAATAATCTTATCGAAGAACTGCTTTGCCATGCCTGCGGTGAGCTCCGCCCCATATTTGGACTTCAGCCCCCGCTCCACCACGCTCTGGTCCACTGCCAGAATAAAGACGCAGTGCTGGTAGCTGGCAAAGTTCTTCATGCCCTCAATCAGGTCCAGGGCCACCTGGGGGTCCAGCCGGTCCAGGTCGTCTACAAAAATAAACAGGCGGGGGTTGGCAAGCCCTCCTACCAGCTTCTGTATCCGGCTCTCAATGTCCTCCTTCACCAGCTTCATCAGGCGGGTGGCGCTGAGCTGGTCCGGCTGCTCCAGCTGCGGCTCCGGAGACGTCCGCTCGCACAGCGCTTTTACCGCGCTGCTGAGATATTTCAGGGAGGTGCTCTCGTCGATAAAGGTGACCGCCACATTTCTGGCCGCGTCTCCCAGCCGCATGACCCCGGCCAGCACTCTCTCAGCCGCAGTGCCCTGCTTTTGGTCCCGGCCCTCCCCGGCCTGGCTGGCTTCCAGCTCCATCAGCCGGTCGTTCAGGGTGTGCATCAGCTCAAACACCAGCTTGGCGTGGTCGTTGATCACCGAGAACTCCCAGGTGTTGAAGTTGATGATCTGCTTTCGGATCTCCCCGCCATAGAGGAATTCCAGCCGCTTCTGAATGATCATCATCGCTGAGCTTTTGCCCGAGCCCCAGTCGCCGTTAATGGCAATGGTCATAGGCGTCTCGCACTCGCAGATAAACTGGGTCAGGCCATTGTATTTTTCGTTCATGCCCAGACTGTCCAGCTCCGCAGGCATGTCAGAATAGCCCTGACGCCGGCTCGCCGTCTGCTGGTCTCCCATAAAATTACGCCTCCTTTTTCTTCAGCCGTATCACGTCAAAGGTAATGGCAGAGACCTTTTGCACCTGCTGACAGGGAAAGGCCGCTGCGCCGGCCTGCTCCTGCAGGGCCTCCACCCCGCGCAGCAGAGACCGGGGCCCGTCGTAGGCAAAGTCCTGGTTCAAGGCCCGGATGGGGAAGGGGCGGCGCGCCTCCTTTCCCTCTGCGGAGGGCAGGCTGCTCTCAAAGGCATACCCCCTCGGCCCCCCGGCCGTCTCAGGCAGCAGAGGGACCAGCCGGTCCCAGGCAGCCCAGGCGGACCGGAAAGCCTGCTGGTTCTCAGGGCTGAGCAGCTGATGGATATCGCTGCACCGCTCATAGCGGCCCTCCGGGTCCAGGGCGCGCACAAAGCGTTCCAGAATCTCCCCGCTCCTGTCCAGCTGGTACCGGCTGTGGCTGACCAGCAGGTAGTAGACCGGGTAGGTAAGCTGCACCCGGCCCAGCCTCTCCTCTATGGCCTCCACATCCTCCTCCTTCAGCTCGTTGACGATTTTGGGGAAGACCAGGGTCTCGTAATAGAGGCGGCAGTCCTTACGGCTGAGGATATCCCTGTCCAGAAACTCCGCAATGCCGGAATGGCACAGCCACAGCTTCTCAAAGTCCGGAGACGGCTCCGCCCGGGAAGGCTCATCCCTGCCGTCAGAGGGGCAAATCCGCTGGGGGGCCACAAAATAGCTGTCCCACAGCTGCTCGTCCACCCCTTTATAGTACAGCTTCAACGCCTCATAGGCCGGCTCCTCCAAGGTCAGCCGCGCCCTGGCATAGGCCATGGACCAGGCGTCCAGCAGAGAGCCCGCCCCAAAAGAGAACACCCCCAGGGTATTGCTGCCGCTCTGGCGGTGCAGGCGCATGGCCAGGTCGTACAGCATGGCGTACTCAAAGGCATAGGCCATGGCATAGCGGCACAGGTAGAAGCTGTTGCGTATCTGGACATTGTACCGCATTTTTTCCGCGTGGCTAAAATCCATGCGGATGCAGTCCAGCTTTTGCGCCCCGGTCATATCCTCCCGGGCCAGAAATTCCCGCAGCCTTTTCTGGTGCTCGTCCACCATTCCCGTCAGGTCCGCAAGCAGCTGCTGAAGCCGGTACCTGGCCCGGGCGGCGGACAAGGCCTCTGAAAGGCCCTGCTCTGTCACAGTCAACGCCTGACCGCTGAAGGCCAGCCGCTGGCGGACAGCCTCCATCTCCTGGACCCCGCTGCCGTCGGTGGGCAGGCGCAGAAAGCAGCTCTCCGCCTGCAGGAGCTCTATCCACCGGTCCTTTCGCTGGTCGTTGCGCTGGACCTCCGAGCCCTCCTCCCGGTGGTAGGCCCCGTCCACCTCAATCAGCAGCCGCACCTGGTTTTCCTGACACAGGGCAAAGTCAATCCGGCTGTGCTCCCGGTAGGCCAGCAGCTCCTCCGGGGCGTCTGTGACAGCGGCGGCCTCTGCAATCGCTGTCAGGGGCAGCTCGCTGAGGATGGTATACTCCTCTCCGAAATTCTCCGCCAGGGCCTGGGCCACGCAGCGGGCCGGGGCCGAAGCCTCCTCCCGAGAGCCGCGCTTGGCCCCGGAAATCCGGCGGAGCCGGGGCGTGTGGTCAAACACCGACGTGACGCCGGAGCGGTGCAGGCCAAACTCTCCCTGGGGCTGGGGACAGCGCTCTGCAATATAGGCCAGCAGCTTGCGGTAGTACATGCCCTTTGCAGGCTCCTTCTCCTGGCCGTTGGGCAGAACATACCCGGTCAGCTCCTGCTGCAGCTCCTCTGGCAGCCACTGGGAGGAGGTGATGACCGTGAGCTCCCGCTTGGCCCGGGACACCGCCACATTCACCAGCCGCTTCTGCTGGCACCAGGCCTCCTCCCCCTTATAGTAGTCCTCCGCAGTCAGAAGAAACACCGCGCTGAACCCCTTGCCCTGGGCCCGGTGGATGGTCAGCCGGGGGATGTCCTCCATGGCAAGCCGGTCCTCGCCGCCTCCTGCCACATCCAGGTTGTCCGAGACCTCCTGGTCCTCCAGGCCCAGCCCCCGAAGCCGCTGAGGCAGCAGCTGGCCCAGCTGCTCGATCGGCCCCCGGAAGGGGCAGATCACCGCCACGCTGAATTTGGGGTCCCGCAGCCGCTGGGCCAGCCGGGGCAGCTCCTCCTGCAAAAGGATCTCCACCTGCCGCCGGTTCTGGGTCTGATAGCGGCCTCTTTCCCCGCTCTCCTCCTGGGTGGGGCGGGCCTCTTTGTGCTTTTCGCAGTAGTCCCCCTCATACCACACCGCCCGCATACAAAACGCTCCGTCGTCCTGGACAGCCACCTGCAGCTGGTTGTCATAAATGTACTGATTGCAGAAGCCGATGATGGAGGGGTGGCAGCGGTAGTGCATATTCAGCAAAGTGGAGGGCAGGCCAGGAAAGACCTCCCCGCAGGCGCTGAGAAAGCTCTTTCCCTCCTGCTCCATGTAGACCAGGGGGACGTCTCCCCTCTCCTTTGCCAGCTCTTCCAGACTGTCGTGAATAATGGGCGTCAGCTGCTGGTCGTCGCCAATGACCACCAGCTGGCGGGCGCAGCTCATGGCAATCATGCCCAGCATGACGCTCATCTGAGAGCACTCGTCCGCAATTACAAAGTCGAATTGATGGTCAAACCCAGTCTTTTCGTCAAATATTTTCCGCAAGGAGTGCACTGTGCTGGAAAACACCGGATAGCGTCCCAGATATGCCGGGTCCACCGGCCGGCCGCTGGGGTCAATGGCGGACACGTCCTCTCCCAAAGCCTCCCGCTGCTCCCGCCAGTCCTTCACGTTCTGCTTGCTGCCCAGCACGGCAAAGCTGCCGTAAATCTCTTTCAGCATGGGGTCGCTGGCCCGGCCCTCCTCCAGCTTCTCGTAGATATTGTTCAACGCCTCGTGGTTGGTAGACACCACGGCAATGGTCTTTTCCGGGTGCATACGGCGGATGACCGCGATAAGGTTGAGGATGGTCTCTGTTTTGCCTGTGCCGGGCGGGCCCTGCACCAAAGAGACCGGAGAGGCCAAGGCCCGGGCAATGGCCCGCAGCTGCTCAGGGTAGGGGGGCGTGACCTGGCTGACATAGGGCATAAGCTCCTCCCATGGCAGGGGCTCCCCTGCCGGCGGGAGAGAGCCGTCCCCTAAAAAGGCCCGGACCAGGGCATTCTGCTCCTGAGGCTGGCTTTTGCAGAAAAAGAATTCCAGGGAGAAGCCCATCGACCTGCCGGTTTTCGGGTCCCGGCCGGTGCGGGCAGCCGCTTCCCGGTAATAGTTCCAGATGGCATCCATTCTAACGCTCCTTTCCAGGATATGGCATAAGAACCTGTACCAACAGGGCCAGCCCCCGGCCCGCCCACCGCTGCGGAGCAGGAGGGAAAAGCCGTGAGCTGAGCCTATTGGCACAGGTTCTTGTTTTTCAGAATAAGCTTAGTTGAACCGCCTCTTCCCCAGGCTCCTTGCGGTAAGACCGCACCGGACGGACTGTGACCTTGTCCTCGGGGAGAAGCCGGCTGCACAACAGGGGAGAGCTTACATCATAGCCAGCGGCTCTTGCGGCCACCACCTGGGGCCGGTAGTTGGCATAGCAGTACACACAGCCGTGGGTGCAGGTGTCGTAGGCGCCGATGTCCTCGCACTTCAGGCAGCGGCACCCAGGACGCTGCCTGTCGGGCCTGGCCTGCAGCTTGCAGCCAATCAGTCGCTCAATCAAAGCGCCGTCAATACAGCTGTTGTGCTCTATGCCGTACTGCTCCACAGGGAGGTCCTCTGCGCAGGCAGCCATAACCAGGCCGTTTTTGCGGGCAATGTCAGCCGCTGCCCGCAAAAAGCGGTCCAGCTCCTCCGGGGGCAGCTGATACGCCCCCAGCCGGGAGAGAGCCCCGGCGTTTTTAGAGGGGTACAGGTCCACCAGGCTGATCACACATTTCTCCGTTAGACCCCGGAGGGCTCGGGCAAGCCCGCTGAGGCTTTCCAGGTGGTACGCCGGCGTATAGGTACGGGTGAACAGAATGGGGTCGTACCGCCACACCACCCGCTCCTTGCCCAGCTGCTCCGCCAAGCCGGCAAAAGCCCCAAGCCGCTGGTCCAGAGGGGGGACACGGGGCTCCACCTCGCTCCCGTAGCTGTTGAGAGTGTACTGGAAATAATAGGGATAGGGCCTCAGCTCCTCCAAACGGGGAAGCATGGGGCCGGGGTCCTTGGTCCAAAAGACGATGCAGTCCGTAGTCTCGGAAGAAAGCTGGATGCGGCTTACCTGGTGGGCGCTCATGGGGTTCCGCACACAGACAAAGCCCTCCTTCAGGCGCTGAAAAAACCACTCGGAATAAAAGGCCGGAATGTCCGTCCGCCTGCTGACGCTTAAAATCATTGGCATCCCCTCCCTGCGCTGGTTCGACATGATGCTACAATTTATTTTACCACTGGGGACAGGGGCTGTCAACGGGTACTTACCGGGTGGCCAATGGTATTGGGGGATGGTCTGCCGGACACAGCTAGAGCCCTTGCGGCCTTGCTCCGCAGAGTGTCACCACGCAAGAACGGCGCGGCTGTGCCCGCAGGCTCTTCTGACTTTCGGACAGGGAGCTGTTCTGATCCGTGGTATCGTGAACCTGCCATTTCCGAATTGACCGGCTGCGAGTCCACTGTCTGACCTGTGGTCAAAGGCGTGGGGCTGACTATCCGACCTGCCTGTGACAATCCAACTTGCCCAAGACAAGCCGGCGGCGTGGCCTCACCTCGTTCTGGCTGAGATTCAGAAGCAAGATGCTGCCTCGCGCCCATACTGTCCGCGCCGCCATTTTAAGGGGATTCGCTCCGCAAGGTCAGAAGACCGCTTTCGATGGCCGAGTTCACGAAGTGGGCTCGCAGGCTTTTGACCTGGACACACCAGGGGCTTGGTGCATAACTTGTCTGTAACACAATGTCGGCTGGACGCGCTATTCTGCCTGTCTCAAGTGGTCGATACTCAACTTATGTGCGGCACAATGTCAATGGGGTACGCAATTTTACCCTCCAAAAGCCCCGCTGCCCCCTCCCACCCCCAAACTGCGGACAGAACCTATTGACAGAACCCACCCCGCGCTGGCCGTGCCTATGCGCTGACTTCGTCAACTCAGCGCCCCGGGAATTGCCTGCGGGACACCCGCCTCAAGTTGGGTCCAGCGTCACGCTGGGGGTTGATTTGTAGGGGGGGATGTGGTAAAATGTGTTTACTTGGTTTGTGTGAAATTTTGGTTGAATGAAAGGATGTTTCATCATGGATGAGCGCGCGCTGCATTCCGCTTGGGACGGGGCCGGCATCCCGGTTGCCGCCTTTGCCCCCGGCGGCAGAAGGGACCTGTATCAGAACCCTCTGGCTCAGGCCCTGACCGGCGGCCGCCTGCTGGAGGTTCTGCCCGCCCCCGAGGCTCAGGCTCTCTGCCGCGCGCTGGACGGCCACCCGGCTCCCCCCCTCTTTCTCCACCTGCGGGAGCAGGTCTTTTCCACCGCTGTCTTCCCCCAGGGCCAGGCCATGATCTGCCTGCTCAACCCAGTCACAGAATACTATAATCAGAATCAGTCCGCCCTGGACGAGGCCCTGATGGCCAGCAAGGCCAAAACCAGCTTCCTCTCTGAAATGTCCCACGACATACGCACCCCCATGGGCGCTATTGTGGGCCTGACGGAGATCGCCCTGGGCCAGCGCGACGCCTCCCTGAAGGTGCGGGAATGCCTGGAAAAAATCAAGGTGGCCTCCGCCCATATGATGTCCCTGCTCAACGAGGTTCTGGACATGTCCCGCATTGAAAGCGGCCGGGTACAGATTCAGCCGGAGAATGCCAGCATTGCCGACCTGCTCCACGAAATCCTCATTGTCGCCCGCCCCCAGGCCGACGCCAAGGGCCTGGAATTCCACCTGAGAATGGGGCAGGTGGTGGAGGAGGAGCTGGTGCTGGACCCGGTGCGGCTGAAGCAGGTCTGCCTGAACCTGCTCTCCAACGCAGTTAAATACACTCCCCGGGGAGGAAGGGTGGAGCTGACCTTTGCCGTGCTCGCCGGCAGGGCTCCCGGCCAGACTGCCATGGAGCTTACCGTAAAGGACAACGGCATTGGCATGAGCCGGGAATTTCTCACCAAGCTTTTCACCCCCTTTGAGCGGGAGCAGAAGTCCTCTGTCAACAAGATTCAGGGCACGGGCCTGGGCATGGCCATTACCAAAAGCCTGGTAGAGCTGATGGGCGGGGTGATCTGCGTGGAGAGCGAGCCGGATCAGGGCAGCTGCTTTACCATCCGCATCCCCTTTCCTGTGGCAGAGGGCAGCCGCCCCGACTGGACCCTGCTGCGGGACCGCCGGGTTTTGCTGCTGGACAGCGACTGCCACCAAGCCGGGCTCACCCTGGAGCTGCTTCACGGCCTGGGCATGGCTGCGGACTGGGCCCAGGATGCGGACGCTGCCGGGGAGTATGTCAACAACGCGGACCTGGACGGAGTGGAATACCATGCTGTGCTTACTGCCGAACAGCTTCGGGGGGCGGAGGTGACCCTGCTTCTGCCGGAGCTGCGCCGCCGCCTGGGCAGCAGCCTGCCCATTCTGCTGCTCACGGCCAACGATTGGAGCCAGCTGGAAACCGTCTTTACCCGGGCAGGGGCGGACGGCTTTATCCCCCTGCCCCTGTTCCGCAGCCGCTTGGCCGCAGGGCTGCTGGCCTGCACCCAGGACAGCGGCCTCAGGGAGCTCAGACAGGAGAGCGCCTGCGACCTCACCGGCCGCCGCCTGCTGCTGGCCGAGGACAATGAGCTCAACCGGGAGATTGCCCAGGAGCTGATTGGCGGCAGCGGGGCGGTCATCGACTGCGCCGAGGACGGAAAGCAGGCGGTGGAGCGGTTCGCAGCCTCAGCCGCCGGGCAGTACGACGCCATTCTCATGGACATTCAGATGCCGGTGATGAACGGCCTGGACGCGGCCCGGGCCATTCGCCGGCTGGACCGGCCGGACGCTTCCACTGTCCCCATTATCGCCATGACTGCCAACGCCTTTGTGGAGGATGTGAAAAGCTCGCTGGACGCGGGCATGAACGCCCACATCTCCAAGCCCCTGGACATGGAGAAGGTGTTTGCCACCATTGAGGAGCTGCTGGGCAGGAGGGCCACATGAGGGAGTATCAGGAAAAATACATTGCCAACCTGCGGCAGGTCTTTCAGCTGAACGCTCCCCCTGCCTCCATTCCCCAGGACGGGGCCGCCTATGCCCGGGAGCGGGCCGGCCGGGCGGAGGAAATCCGCCGGCTCTCGGAGGAAAACACCCGTCTGCTCCGCCGGGAGCTGTTCCCGATTCTCGACAACATTGTCTCCGCCGGTGAGGAGGACGTCCGCAGCCTGCAGCTTTTTGCCGCAGCCCTGCAGGACAGGGGGGCCTACCTGGACCTGGTGCTGTGCTATGACCTGCACAGCGCCCTGATTACCTATGCCCGCCACTGGAATAAAAGAGATATGCTCATCCGGGAGCTGTACCAGGGGGCTATGGCTTTGTTCTATATGCAGGACATTCTCATGTCAGCCCAGCAGACCCCCTATCAGTGGAAGCTGCGGATGCTGTTCGGCGAGGCGGCGTCCTATATCAAGCAGTATGACCAGATTGAGGACATGGAGACCCGGGGCTACATCCACCGGGCCATGGGCAACCTGGCTCTGGCCTCCTCGGGCCTGAACCATGAGGACGGCCTGCGGAAAATGACGGCCATCCGCCGGTCCCTGCGGTTTCTCAACGACCCGGTCTATCACGAAAAGTCCCCCGGCCTGCCCTGGGATCTGTATATCTATAAGTCCCACCAGGAGCGCACCACAGCCCTGGGCCTGCTGCGGGCCGGAGAGAACGACCCCCAGGTGCTGCGAGAGGTGATGGAGAGCGCCGAGTATGTGATGGACCAGCAGCGGGAGGCCGCCAGAGAGCGGGGCCAAACGCCCGCCCTGCGCTGGCAGTATGCCTATGAGGCTGCCCAGTACCACTGCGGGGTGCGGCCCCTGAGCTATTTGCTGGGGTGGATGGAGCAGGTCTATATGGAGCGGGACGAGAAGGACTACAGCCCGGAGGGCATTTACCGCAATATGTTCCTTCCCGCCCTGTACGCCGCCTATTTTGAGGGCGACCCGGAGCACCGGGCCAAAAAGAAGGAGATCATGGGCCTGATGTACCGGCGCATGACCAAATATGTCCGCCGGATGCCGGACAATCAGCTCAGCGAGTCCACCCAAAAGAACCTGCTGGCCTGCCTGAACAGCTTTGTGGAATATCCTGACGGCATTCTGGAAAAGGACTTTATTCTGGAGCTGGTGGCCTGCCGCAACCCGGACGGCTATGTGTCCTCCCGCATGGCCGCGGAGATTGGGGTGATGCTCACCGACCTGGCTCTGGAACAGGAGCCCCAGCTGCTGGCAGGGGCCCTGGGCTGCAGGGACGGCCAGGAGGCCGCTGCCCGCCGGGAGGAGCTGCGCGCCTTTGTCTACGAGGGCTGTATGCTGCACAATGTGGGGGTCATGTCCTTTCAGCACTTTGTGCGGCGCATTGGCCGCAGCTGGCTGGAAGAGGAAAAGGAGATGTACCAGTGCCATGTGTACTCCGGAGAGGTCATGCTGTCTCAGAGCGAGTCTACCCGGCCCTACCGCTGGGCGGCGCTGGGGCATCACCGGTTCTACGACGGCAGCGGCGGCTACCCTGAGGAGTATTGCCGGGAGGCGGACCCCAACCCCATGCTCACCGACCTGATCAGCGCGGCGGTGCACCTGGTGCGGCTGCTGGACGACCGGATGCACCTCACCTCCCGGCCCCTGAGCCTGGAGGAGGCCCTGACGCAGATTCGGGCAGACGGCGGGACCCGGCTGGCCCCCCACTGGGCCCGGCTGCTCTGTGAGCTGGAGCCCCGGCTGCGGGTCTATCTGAAGGACGGCCAGGCAAAGGCCTATGAGGAGGTCTTCGCCCTGCTGCGCCTGCGGGAATAGCGGTTCCCACCGCCCTTGATTCATTTTTTTAAGAAAGAAGGTACTTCCATGCCCACCTCTCCCAGTGCTCCCTCTGTGCTGGACCTGTCCTTTCAGATGGGCGAGGCCCTGCTGGAAAACGGCGCGGAGATCTCCCGCGTGCAGGAAACCATGGAGCGGGTCGCCCAGGCCTACCATATTGAGGACTTCCAGGTATATGTCCTCACCAACGCCATCTTTGTCACCGGCGTGGTAGACGGGATTCCCCAGACCACCAAGCTGCAGCATATTCCCTCCACCACCACCCACCTGGGGCGCATCTGCGCAGTCAACCAGCTCTCCCGTGAGATCGTTCAGGGGCTGTACCCGGTGGACCAGGCATTGGCCCGCCTGCAGGAGATCCGGGTTTTGCCCTACTCCCCCCTGCCCCTGGCAGTGCTTTGCTGCGCGGTGGGTAGCGCCTCCTTCAGCTACCTGTTCGGCGGCAGCTGGCTGGACGCGGCCGTGGCCTTTTTCTGCGGCATTGCCCTTGAGCTGTACATGAGCTTTGCCTCCCGCCGGAAAATGACAAAATTCCTCACCAATCTCTCTGCCAGCGCCTTGGTCACCCTGTGCGGGGGGGCGTTGTTTCTGCTGGGTTTGGGGGACAATATGGATAAAATCATTATTGGCTCCATTATCCGGCTGGTGCCCGGGGTGGCCCTCACCACCTCCATCCGGGACTTCTTTCATGGAGACTATCTGAGCGGGGCCATCCGTATGCTGGACGCCTTTCTGGTGGGCGGCTGCATTGCGGTTGGAGTGGGCTTTGTGGTAAAGCTGCTGTCTGTTCTCACGGGAGGTGCGCTGCTGTAATGCCAATCACGTTGCAAGCCTTACTGACCGGGCTTTTGCAGACCGGGGTGGCCTTTGCCGCCACCATTGCCTTTGCGGTCATCTTCCACTCGCCCCGGCGGGAGCTGCTGTTCACCGGGCTGACCGGCGCGGCGGGCTGGGCGGTATACCTGCTGGCCATGGGCCTGGGCAGCGGGGCGGTAAGCGCCTCCTTTCTGGCAACGCTGGCGCTGGCATGGCTGTCCCGGGTCTTCTCCTTTGCCCGCAAGGCCCCGGTCACGGTGTTTCTCATCTGCGGTATTTTCCCGCTGGTGCCCGGGGCGGGCATTTACTATACCGGCTACAATTTCTTTATGGGGCTGGACGGTCAGGCCCTGGACAAGGGGTTGGAGACCATCAAGATCGCGGTGGCAATCGCCCTGGGGATTGGCATTGTGCTGTCCCTGCCCCAGGGGCTGTTCAGCTTTCAGCGGGCGAAGAAGGGCCGGTAGACAAAAGGGGGCGGACATGGCCCGGTCACTGCCGCTGCCCCTGTCGGTCAGAGGTACGCTGCCGGCTGAGGCGGCGAAGGCCCAGCAAGCGCAGACGCGCGGTCCTTTGCGCGGGTGCCGGTTCTTTTGCAGAGCAAAAGGACCGGCGGCTTGCGGAGCAAGACGGCGAGCGGCCTGTTTGCCGCTGCCCTGCCTGGATATGGGAACGCCGGACAGGGCCTGTTTTCCCTGCTGACAGCCGCCTGATGCCAGAGAACAACCCCGCTGTCCCCACAGCAAGCCAGTATAAAAAAGACACTTCTCTTTTTCGCGAAAGGAGCTCCTCCCCATGCCACGAAAAAAACTCCTGGTCACTCCCAACGACGCGGGCCAGCGTCTGGACAAATTCCTCACCAAAACCTTTCCCAATCTGCCCCAGCCGGTGCTATACAAGTGCATTCGCACCAAGGACGTGCGCCTGAACGGGGCCCGCTGCGCCCCGGATTCCCGGCTCTCCCCCGGCGACGCGCTCACCCTCTACTGGCAGGAGGAGTATTTTCAGCAGGCCCCCAAGGAGTACGACTTTCTCAAGGCCCCTGCCCGCCTGCGCGTGGTATATGAGGATGAGAACCTGATGCTGCTGGACAAGCCCCCCGGCCTGATTGTCCACCCGGGAGACGACTACCATTTCGACTCCCTCATTGCCCGGGTGCAGCGCTATCTCTACGACCGGGGGGAGTATCGCCCGGAGGAGGAGAACTCCTTTGCCCCGGCCCTGGTCAACCGCATTGACCGCAACACTGGGGGCATTGTCATGGCCGCAAAAACAGCGGAGGCCCTTCGGATTCTCAACCAGAAGGTGAAGAACCGGGAGCTGCAAAAGCTCTATCTCTGTGTGGTGCACGGGCATATGGAGCAGCCCTCTGCCGTGCTCACCGGCTACCTCACCAAAAACGAGGCCCAAAACCGGGTGTATTTCAGCGCAAGGTCCAGCCCGGGGGCAAAAAGCGTGCGCACCGGCTATCAGGTGCTGGAAGAGCGGGGCGGCTGCTCTCTGCTGCGGGTAGAGCTGTTCACCGGCCGGACCCACCAGATCAGGGCACACATGGCCGCGATCGGCCACCCCCTGGCCGGAGACGGCAAGTATGGCCGTAACCAGCAGAACAAGGCCCTGGCCTTCCCCTATCAGGCGTTGTGCTCCTACCGGCTGGGGTTCCGGTTCACCAGCCCCGCCGGGGGACTGGAATACCTGAACGGCCGGGACTTTGAGGCCCAGGAGGTCTGGTTTCTGGAGGAATTCCGCCGGCTGGGGCCCGACCGGCTGAAGGAGACCCCCAAAAAATAATTTCCCCGTCATACTGTCATGAGGAAAGGAAGGACGCTGTATGCTCTCCATAAAAACCACCCATTTTCTCCCCCAGGAGGCCCACGACCTGCGCCGGGAGGTGTTCATTGACGAGCAGGGCTTTCAGGAGGAGTTTGACCAGACAGACCTGACTGCCTGGCACCTGACCCTATACGACGGGGACCGGCCTGCCGCCTGCTGCCGCATTTTTCCCGACGGGCCTGAGGGGACCTGGCATGTGGGCCGGGTGGCGGTGGGCAAGGTCTGGCGCAGGCAGGGGCTGGGGGCCAGAATCATGACGGAGGCCGAGGACGCCGCCCGCTCTATGGGAGGCCGGGTGATGGCCCTGTCGGCCCAGGTGCAGGCAGCGGGATTTTACGAGAAGCTGGGCTACCGGCAGTCCGGCGAGACCTATCTGGACGAGCACTGCCCCCATGTCCATATGGAGAAAGTGCTGAAAAAACCAGAGGCGGAGGAAGCCTAAGCGGCTCGCGGCAGTCGCTGACTATCAGCAGAAGGGCAAGGCGGCGAAGGGAGTCCAGAGGGGCTTGCTCCCCTGGTGGCGGTTTGGAGGCAACGCCTCCAAGGTCTTGCCGTAGGGTGAGCGTCTGCCACTGGCGCATGCTCACCCCCCCTGCCAGATGGAACTAGTTCCCTCTGGACCCCCTTTGTTTTGTCCCCCTAATAGTCCTCAGAAAAGGAATGATGTTATGCGTGTAATCCACCTTATTGGCGGCGGCGACACCGGCGGCGCGAAAACCCATGTGCTTCATCTGCTCAAAAAACTCAACGACTCCATCAACGCCCAGCTGGTGTGCTTCCGCAAGGGGGATTTCTCGGAGGACGCGGCCAAAATGGGCATTCCCATCCATGTGATTGACACGGGCAACCCTTTGCTGGGCCTGAAGGAGCTGAAAAAGCTCACCGCCGGGCAGAAAATCGACATTATCCATTGTCATGGGGCCCGGGGCAATTTAATGGGCAACCTGCTCAAGCACTCGGTCAAGGCTCCTGTGGTCACCACTGTGCACAGCGACTACCGGCTGGACTATCTGGGGCGGCCTGTGGCAAGGCTCAGCTATGGCACCACCAATCTGGTGGCCCTGCGGCGGCTGAACTACTATATCGGCGTGTCAGACCCCATGCGGGAGCTGCTCATCGACCGGGGCTTTCCCGCAGACCGCATCTATACGATTTACAACGGCATTGACTTCAAGACGCCGCTGCAATTCCAGCCCAAGGAGGCCTTTCTGGCCCAGCTGGGCCTGTCCTATGAGCCCGGGGATGTGGTGGCAGGCATTGTGGCCCGGCTGGACCCGGTGAAGGACCACCCAACCCTGCTGCGGGCCATGAAAATCGCCTGCCAGCGCTGCCCCCGGCTGAAGCTGGTGTGCGCCGGCGACGGAGACACCCTGAAAAAGCTGCAGGACCTGACCCGGTCCCTGGGCTTGGAGGGCCGGGTATGCTTTGCGGGCTGGGTCAACGACATCCCCTCTTTTTACAACGCCATTGACATCAACCTGCTCACCTCCCTGTCCGAGACCTTCCCCTATGCCCTCACCGACGGCACCCGGTCCCATCTTGCCACCATTGCCTCCCGGGTGGGGGGCGTGCCGGTGCTCATCGACCACGGGGTCAACGGCCTGCTGTTCACCCCTGGGGACGAGCAGGAGCTGGCCCGGCACCTGATTGCCCTGGCAGAGGACCCGGAGCTCCGCCAGACCCTGGGAAACCGCCTCTACGAAAAGGCCAGCAAAAAGCTCTCCTTGGAGAGCATGGTGGACTGTCAGCTGGAAATCTACGAGAGCATTCTGAAGCGGGAGCAGCGCAAGCAAAGCCGCCCGGGCCGGGACGGGGTGGTGGTGTGCGGAGCCTACGGCTATGGCAATGCCGGAGACGACGCTATTCTCAAGTCCATCATCCACTCTGTGCGCCAGTCGGACGAATACCTGCCTGTCACTGTGCTGGCAAAAAACACCAACAGCATCAAAAAGCGGTTTGGGGTGCACTCCATCTACACCTTCAACCTGCCCCGCATTGCCCGGTGTATGCGGCGGTCCCAGCTGTATATCAATGGCGGCGGCACTCTCATTCAGAACGCCACCAGCCACCGCAGCCTGTGGTACTACCTGTTCACCCTGTGGTTGGCCAAGCGTCTGAGCAATCATGTGGACATGTACGGCTGCGGCATCGGGCCGGTGCGGGGCAGGCACAACCAGCGGCTGGTGCGCCGGGTGCTGAACCGCTCGGTGGATGTGATCACCCTGCGTGAGCCGGACTCCATGACCGAGCTGGCCTCCTATGGAGTGGACCGGCCCAAGGTGCGCCTGAGCAGCGACCCGGCCCTCATCCTCCCCCAGGCCGACCCTGCCCAGGCAGAGCGTTTTTTGCGGGACCAGGGGGTGGAGCCCGGGGGGCGGTATATCTGCTTTTTGCTGCGGAACTGGCGGGGCTTTGAGGGCAAGGCAGAGATTTTTGCCCGCTGCGCCCAGCAGGCCCGGGACAAGCTGGGCCTTGAGCCGGTGTTTCTGCCCATCAACAGCTTTCAGGACCCTGCCGCTGCCAAAGAAGTGCTCTCCCACATGGAGAAGCCGGGGCTGTCTCTGACCGGGGCAGGGCCCGAACTGCTCATCAGTGTGCTGGCAAAAATGGAGGTGGTGGTCTCCATGCGGCTGCACGGGCTGATCTTCTCCTCTCTCAGCGGCGCGCCCCTGGTGGGGGTCAGCTACGACCCTAAAATCGGCTCATACCTGCGGTATCTGGGCTATGGCCAGTGGACCGAGCTGGGGGACCTGACCGAGGACTGGCTGAACCAGGCCATTGCCGCTGCTGCCGCCCAGACCGGACGGCGGGAGGAGTTCAAGGCCATGACCGCCCGGCTGCTGGAGGTGGAGAGGGAGAATCTTGCCGCTGCCGAGGAGCTGCTTAAGGGGTAAGCGTTTTCTTTCGCCACGCCTGCCGGCCTTGCCGCAAATGAGCCCCAAAGCCCCTCAAGGCTTTTCAGACATGATAGTTAACGCAGTTCAAAAGAGGTGCTACCTCTTTTGAACCTGGCGGCACGGGTATGCCCGCGCCGCTCTGCTTGAAATATATCTGACCGGACAGCCAGGCAGCGCTTTTGGCCCACCGGCCACTGGTGTCGTTTGATGTCAAAATAATTCATTTAAGAAAGAAGGAGTCCCTCATGCAAGAACACCTGCAAGCCATTCAAAAGAATGTCGCCTCTGTCCTGGTGGGGCAGGAGTCTGTGACCCGCCTGCTGCTCACCGCTCTGCTGGCCGGGGGCCATGTGCTTATGGAGGACGTGCCCGGCATGGGCAAAACCGTTATGGCCCGCACCCTGGCCCGGTCTGTGGCCGCAGAGTTCGGCCGGGTGCAGTTCACCCCCGACCTGCTCCCCTCAGACGTTACAGGCCTCAACTTCTACAACCAGCAGGAGGGCAAGTTTGTGTTCAGCCCGGGGCCGGTGTTCTGCAACATTCTTCTGACCGACGAGATCAACCGGGCCACCCCCCGCACCCAGTCCAGTTTGTTGGAGTGCATGGCCGAGGGCCAGGTCACTGTGGACGGGGTCACCCGCCGCCTGCCGCCCCCCTTCTTTGTGCTTGCCACCCAGAACCCGGTGGAGACCCTAGGCACCTATCCCCTGCCCGAGGCCCAGCTGGACCGGTTCCTCATGCGGGTCTCCATGTCGCCCCCCACCCAGGAGCAGGAGGTAGCCATTCTGGAACGCTTTCGGGATGACGAGCCCCTGGAAAAGCTCAACGCCGTGTGCACCAAGGAGGACATTATCGCCCTGCAGCAGAAGACCCGCCAGGTCTACGCCCACAAGGCCATGCTGGGCTACATAGCCGCCCTGGCCCAGGCCTCCCGGGGGCACAAGGGCATTGAGCTGGGGCTGAGCCCCCGGGGCACCCTGGCCCTGCTGCGGGCCAGCCAGGCCTATGCCCTGATTCAGGGCCGGGAATTTGTGACCCCGGAGGACGTGAAGGCCGTGGCTGTGCCGGTAATCGCCCACCGGCTCTCTGTCTCCGGCATGACCGGCACCGCGCCCCAGAACCAGGCGGCTCAGGCGCTGCTGGACTCGGTCACCGTGCCTACGGAGGACTGGTCAAGATGATTGCTCTGCTGGGCATTTGCGCTGCGCTCTGGCTGCTGTTTCAGCTTTTGTGCAGGCTTTATGACAGGTTCTGGCAGAAAGGCCTCGCCTGCGACATTCAGTTCACCCAGGACTATGCGGTGGAGGACGAGACCTCTGCTCTCAGCGAGGTTATTGTCAACCGCAAGCTGCTGCCCCTGCCGGTGTTGGAGATCAGCTTTCATATGGACCGCCGCCTGCAGTTCGGGGACGGCCAGAACGCCAGCCTCAGCGACCAGACCTACCGCCGGGACGTGTTTGCCATAGCCGCCCGGCAGAAGATCACCCGGCGGCTGGAATTCAAATGCGCGGGCCGGGGGTACTTCCGCATCAACGAGACCGGCGTCAACGCCCAGGACCTGTTTCTCACCCGGCGTTATGTGGCCAGCACCCCCCAGAACACTGATTTTTATGTGCTGCCCCGGCCTGTGTCCACCAGCCAGATTCAGATTCCCTATGCCCGGCTCATGGGGGCGGTGCTTAGCCGCAAGCGGGTGTGCGACGACCCCTTTGAGTTCGGGGGCCTGCGGGAGTACGCCCGGGGCGACCCTATGAAATATATCAACTGGAAGGCCACGGCCCGGGCAGGCAAACTGCTCATCAACCTTCACGAGTCCACCCTGTCCCAGCAGGTGACCTTGCTGATTGACATGGAGTCGGGCGGCCTGCAGGGGGATTTTCTCAACGAGGCCGGGGTGCGGGTGGCCTGCGCCCTGGCGGAGCGGCTGCTGGCCGACGGCGTGGAGCTGAGCCTTTACAGCAATGGCGGCGATGTGAAGACCGGCCAGCCCTGGCGGCTGGAAGGGGTATCCGGCGCGGGGAGCCTGCTGTTTTTAAAGAAAAAGCTGGCCTGCCTTGGCACAGGAACCGGCCTGCCCGCTGTGTGCTCTCTGCCCCCCAGGCCCGCCGCTGAGGACGACCTGCTGGTGCTTGTCTCCCGCAACCAGCGGGCGGACCAGGGGGAGGCCTTTGCCGCTCTGGTGGGCAAGGGCCACGGGCTGCGGGTGATTCCATGCGGCCTGGGCACCACAGAGGAGAACCAGAAGGAATTTACCCACTACAAAAATACAGACACTGTCTGGATGGAGTTTTAAGCTTATGGAACCAGCCTCTCCGGTTTATACCACCCAATGGGCCTCCCCTCTGGGCGCCCTCACTCTGGCCTGCGACAGGGAGGGCCTCTGCGGCCTGTGGCTGGCGGGCCAAAAATATTTTGCCCGGGGCATGCCCCCCATGGCCCCTGACCCCAGCCGGCCAGCGCTCATCCAGGCCCAGGCCTGGCTTGCCAGCTACTTTGCCGGAGAACGGCCCTCTCTGGAACAGCTGCCCCTTGCCCCCAGAGGCAGCGCCTTTCAAAAGCAGGTCTGGCGGCTGCTGTGCGCCATCCCCTACGGCGAAACCCGTTCCTATGGCCATATTGCCCGAGAAATGGCGGCGCTGCTGGGCCGGGACAGCATGTCGGCCCAGGCAGTGGGGGGCGCGGTAGGGCGCAACCCTATCTCCATCCTCATCCCCTGCCACCGGGTAGTGGGCAGCAACGGCAGCCTCACCGGGTATGCCGGTGGTATAGACAAAAAACGCTGGCTGCTGGAATGGGAACGCAGGGCCTTGTAGCATAGGAAAAGATTTCAAACTTGTATTCTTTACATAAGAAACTTAATGTTCTAAAGGCAATTATGTATCAAATTGCGGTATAGTCTTAAGGGCTATACCGTTTTTCTTTATCAGAATACTTCTGTTTCAGGCGTTCTTGAAACATTCCTTCACAAATCGAAATGGCACGTTCACGGTGGAGAGCGTCAATGCTGATTTGCGCCATTATATCCCCACCCTGGCACCGCTGTTCCTCTCTCTTTGACCTCTTTTCACTCCGTGTTTGGACATTTCCCTGCCCCTCCCGTTTCCTCTATTGACAGCCTGCCCCCAATCATATATAATGAAACAATGAACACAGCCGCGGGGCATGCTGCCTGCGGCTTTTTTGCGAAATATGTGGAATGCTTTGGAAAGGCGGCGGTATCATGCGGCATCTGATCGACCCATTGGACCTTGACCGGGAGGAGACTGCCCGGCTGCTGGGCCTGGCCCAGCGTATTCTGGACCGGCCCGGGGACTATGCCCGGCGCTGCGAGGGCAAAATTCTGGCCACCCTGTTTTTCGAGCCCAGCACCCGCACCCGGCTCAGCTTCGAGTCGGCCATGCTGCGGCTGGGGGGGCAGGTGCTGGGCTTCTCCTCAGCCCAGAGCAGCTCGGCGGCCAAAGGCGAGAGCGTGGCGGACACCATCCGCATGATCTCCGGCTATGCGGACATTGCGGCCATGCGCCACTTTAAGGAGGGCGCGCCTCTGGTGGCCTCCCGGTACTCAAAAATTCCCGTGGTCAACGCCGGGGACGGAGGCCACCAGCACCCCACCCAAACTCTCACCGACCTGTTTATGATTCAGCGCAGCAGAGGGCAGATCAGCGGCCTCACCATCGGCCTGTGCGGCGACCTGAAGTTCGGGCGCACCGTGCACTCCCTCATCAAGGCCCTGGTGCGGTATGAGGATGTGCGGTTTGTGCTCATCTCGCCGGAGGAGCTGCGCACACCGGGGTACATCCTCAAGGAGGTGCTGGGCCCCTCGGGCCACCCCTTTGAGGAGGTGCGCCGCATGGAGGAGGCCATGCCCCGGCTGGACGTGCTGTACATGACCCGGGTGCAGCGGGAGCGTTTTTTCAACGAGGAGGACTATGTGCGGCTGAAGGACTCCTACATCCTCACCCCGGAAAAGCTGGCCTTAGGCAAAAAGGAGCTGGCTGTGCTGCATCCCCTGCCCCGGGTGAACGAGATTCACAAGCAGGTGGACGAGGACCCCAGGGCCCTGTATTTTGAGCAGGCCCGGGGGGGCGTGTTTGTGCGCATGGCGTTGATTCTGGCGCTGCTGGGGCTGGAACCCCACATTCTGAAGGAGGCTTGAGCTATGCTGAACATTGACAGCATTGAAAACGGGATCGTCATTGACCACATTACCGCCGGGCGGGGGATGCGGGTATATGAGCTGTTGGAGCTGCACAAGCTGGACACCTGTGTGGCAATCATCCGCAATGCCCGCAGCAGCAAGTTCGGGAAAAAGGACATTATCAAAATTGAGGGCATAACAGACATAGACCTGGACGTGCTGGGCTTTATCGACGACCACGCCACAGTGTGCGTCATCCGGGACGGGGTGCTGGCGGAGAAAAAGCAGCCCCAGCTCCCCCAGCGGCTGGTGAACATTGTCAAGTGCAAAAACCCCCGGTGCGTCACCAGCGCGGAGGACGTGGACCAGGAATTCTACCTGTGCGGCGGCGAGCAGCACCGCTACCGGTGCCGCTACTGCGAGCAGCTGCTGGACGACGGTAAATAGCAGCCCTCGGTGCAAGACTCTAAGGCTCTGCCCCACACCCTGCGGCATTTTAATCGCGGACAAAGCTTTTTCGCTTATTTTTCTCTGTGTGGGACGATTGGAACCATTACGCGGCAGTCCGGACAACTGGGTCTGCAGGTCAACCCGGGCATCCAGGCCCCTGATAGAGTTTGGGGTGAGCGTTGCGCCGGGTACTGGGCAAAACAAGTGCAGCGTACCAGGCCGCAAGCCCACCGAGCCGAAGCCGCGGACCGCGAGCTATGCAGGCTTTCTCTTACTCCATAAACTACGACAAAAATTCCCGCTATTCCCTTTGGAGGTGTTCCCATGCAATGGACCGACAGCCAGCTGGACGCGGCCCAGTCTCTGAACGGCACTATTCTGGTGGCGGCGGCGGCAGGGTCGGGCAAAACCGCAGTGCTGGTGCAGCGGGCCGTCAACCGGCTGACGGACCCCCGCTGCCCCACAGACGCCAACCGCCTGCTGATTGTCACCTTCACCAAAGCTGCGGCCGCAGAAATGCGCACCCGCCTGGAACAAAGGCTCTTTGAGCTGCTGCGGGAGAACCCCCGGGACAGCTGGCTCAGGCGGCAGAGTATTTTGCTCCACCAGGCCCACATCGGCACAGTGGACAGCTTCTGCGCGGACATGGTCCGGGAGTTCTTTCATCTGCTGGACCTGTCCCCGGACTTCAAGATTCTCTCGGACAAGCGGGAGGAGGAGATGATGGGCCTCGCCATAGAGGAAGCGGTTGCCGGAGCCTTTGAGGCCGGCAGGGCCGAGCGGCTGGCAGACGCTTTCACCGGGGAGCGGGATGACCGGCGGCTGGGCGGGATGGTTCTGTCCCTCTACCGGTTCATGCAGAGCCACCCCTTTCCCGAGGCCTGGCTGCGGGAAAAGGTGGACATGTATTTTTCCGGGGACCCCTCCCCCTGGGAGCGGGTGATTCTGGAATACGCCGCCGGAGCTGGAGACTACTGCGCCGCCCTGCTGAAAAACGCCGCCGGTTTGGCCGGGGAGGACCCGGCCCTGTACGAGGCCTTTGCCCCCGCCCTTTTGGCCGACCGGGAGGCCTGTCTGGCCATGTCCGCAGCCGCCCGTGCCGGCGACTGGGAGGGCGCCGCCCGGCTGCGGGAGGCCTTTTCTCCCAAGCGGCGGGGGACCCTGCGGGGCTGGGACAAGGACGACCCTCTGCTGGTCCGGCTGGAAGGCTGCCGCAAGGAAGTCAAAAAAACCATGGAGGGGCTCAAGAGCAGTCTTGCCGCCAGCCGGGAGCAGTGCCTGGAAGAGCTCGAAGCCGCCGGCCCTCTGCTGGGGGACCTGGCGGAGCTGACCCTGGACTTTGCCCGCCGCTATGAGGAGAAGAAGCGGGAAAAATCCTTTTTGGACTACAGCGACCTGGAACACTGCGCCATTCGGCTGTTCTGCGGGGAGAACGGAGAGCCCACCCCCGCTGCCCGGGAGGTGTCCGCCCGGTTTGACGAGATCATGATTGACGAGTATCAGGACGTGAACGAGGTGCAGGACTCCATCTTTCGGGCCATCTCCCGGGAGGGGAAAAACCTGTTTATGGTGGGGGACGTGAAGCAGAGCATCTATGGCTTCCGGCGGGCCATGCCCGAGCTGTTCCTCCGGTGCCGCCGGGCCTTTGGCAAGTTTGACCGGGCCCGGCAGGCCTACCCCTCTTACATTGTGCTGGACCGGAATTTCCGCTCCCGCCGGGAGGTGACCGAGGCGGTGAACTTTGTGTTCTCCCAGCTCATGAGCCAGGAGGCGGGAGACATCGACTACACCGGAGAGGAGCGGCTGGTGTGCGGGGCGGGCTATCGCAATAAGTCCGGCTGCGAGACCGAGGCCGCATTCCTCAGCCGGGGAGACATCCCCGCCGAGACCGCCGAGGCGGGGTACATTGCCGGGCGCATCCGGCAGCTGATGGAGGAGGGCTTTACAGTCAGCCAGGGAGAGGAGGAGCGTCCCATTGGTTATGGGGATTTCTGCATTCTTCTGCGCAGCGCAAACAAGTACGCCCATGTGTACGCCCGGGAGCTGAAGCGGCTGGGCGTCCCCGCCCGGGCCACGGTGGCAGGGGGCTTTTTCGCCGCCGCTGAGATTCAGACCATGCTCTCCCTGCTGCGGGTCATCGACAACCCCAACCAGGACATCCCCCTGCTGGCTGTGCTGATGAGCCCGCTCTACGGCTTTTCCGCTGACGACACGGCCCGGCTGCGGGCAGGGGACCGGTCGGTCAGCGTGTATCTCTCTCTGCTGCGGGGGGCCGAAGAAGACCCCCGCTGCGCCCGGGTGTTGGAGGAGCTGGACCGGCTGCGGAGCCTGTCCGCCACCATGGCCGCGGACGCCTTTCTCACCATGCTCTACAGCCGCACCGGGTACACAGACATGGTGCTGGCCATGGAGGAGGGTGCCGGCCGGTTGGAGAATCTCCGTCTTTTGCAGCGGTATGCCCAGGAATATGAGAGCTCAGGCTACCACGGGCTGACCGGCTTTGTGCGCTTTCTGGACCGGCTGCGGGACAGCGGCACAGACATGCAGGCGGCGGGTGCTCAGAACGCCGGGCCGGAGGCGGTAAGCGTCATGAGTATTCACAAGTCCAAGGGCCTGCAGTTCCCGGTGTGCATTGTGGCCGGCTGCGGCCGGAGCTTTGCCGGGGACCGGACAGAGGATGTGCTGCTGCACCCGGAGCTGGGCCTGGGGGTTCGGCTGCGGACCCCGGGAACCGGCGCCCGGTACAGCACCGCCCCCCGGGAGGCCATTGCCCTGGAAGCCGCCCGCTCTGCCGGGGCCGAGGAGCTGCGGGTGCTGTATGTGGCCATGACCAGGGCTCAGGAGAAGCTGATTCTGGTCACCTCTCAGCGGGACATGGAGCCGGCTCTGGGCCGGGCCGCTATGGAGCTGACCCCGGAGCCCCCCTCCCCCTTCACGGTGCGAAAGGCAAAAAACGCCGGGGACTGGCTGCTGGCCTGCGCCCTGCGCCATCCCAGCGGGGGCGCTCTGCGCCGGGCGGCAGGCGTAGTCCAGCCCCCGGCAGACACCCCGGACAGCGCGCCCTGGGCCATCAGCCTGCACAGCTGCGCCCCTGAGGAGTGGGAGCCCCCCCCAGAGGAGGCCCCCGCCCAGCCGGATATGGCCCTTTTTGAGGAGCTGCGGGTGCAGGCGGACTTTGTCTACCCCTTTGAGGACTGTCTGGAAATCCGGGCCAAGGTGTCGGCCTCCAAGCTGTCGGCAGAACAGAGCGGCAGCCGGGAGCTGAACCTGTCAAAGCCTGCCTGGCTGGGGGCGCAGGGCATGACCCCTGCGGAACGGGGCATTGCCCTCCACGAGTTCATGCAGTTTGCGGACTTTGCCCGGGCGGCGGAGGACCCGGCGGGAGAGATTGCCCGGCTGGCGGAGCGGGCCTACCTGACCCCCGAGCAGGCCGGAGCCATTGAGCTGGACCGGGTGCGGGCCTTTTTCCGCAGCGGGCTGGGCCGGCGGGTGCTGGCCTCTCCCGAGGTGCGCCGGGAGCGGCGCTTTACAGCGGCCATCCCCCCCCACATGGCCCAGCCTGAGGCGGTTGGGGGCGAAGGAGAGACCATGATCCTGCAGGGGGCGGTGGACTGCACCTTTGTAGAGAACGGAAAGCTGCATATCATTGATTTCAAAACAGACCGGACCGAGGACATGGAGGAGCTGTGGCAGCGGTATGAGCGGCAGCTGGAGCTGTACGCCTACGCCATGGAGGAGGTCACCGGGTGGAAGGTGGGGGAGCTGGCGTTGTATTCCACCTGGCTGAACCAGGACAGCGCCAGGCCCTATAACCCCGGAAAAGAAGACGGCAAGGACTGACCGGGGAGCGGCCTGTCAAAAAAAGAGCGGAGCTCAAAAAGGAGAAGCCTATGATCACGCAAAGCCTGAACCAGAGCTGGACCCTGACAATAGACCAGGAGGAGCCCATCCCCGCCGCTGTGCCCGGCTCGGTGTATGGGGACCTGCTGGCGGCGGGAAAAATGAAGGACCCCTTCTGGCGGGACAACGAGAGGGAGGCCCTGGCCTGGATGGACCACGATTTTACCTATACCTGCCAGTTTACCCCCCTCCCCGGGCTGAGGGAGTGCCGCCGGGTTGTTCTGCGCTTTCACGGGGTGGACACGGTCGCGGATGTAGAGCTCAACGGCTTCCCTCTCGAGCATTTGGAGAATATGCACCGGTGCTATGAGCTGGACGTGGCCCCCCTGCTCCTCCCCGGCGTCAACCGGCTGACAGTGAAAATCACCTCCCCCACCCGGTATATCCGGGAGCACAGCGGCCCGGGGTTCGCCACAGGCAGCCCGGACGCCATGAAGGGCTTCCCCAGCCTGCGCAAGGCCCACTGCATGTTCGGCTGGGACTGGGGCCCTCATCTGCCCGACGCGGGCATCTGGCGGCCGGTGGAGCTGCTGGGCGTGGAGGGGGGGCGGCTGCAGGACATCAGGCTCGTCCAACGGCATGAGCAGGGCCGGGTGACGCTGCTTCTGAACGGCTGCATCGAGTACGCCTCAGCGCTTGAGGTGGAGGTCCGCGCCTGGCTGACCGACCCCCAGGGCCAGGCTATCCCCTTCCCCAAGGGGGAGGGCATCTGGCCGGATGACCTGACTGTGGAGGACCCTCAGCTCTGGTGGCCCCGGGGCTATGGGGAGCAGCCCCTGTACACGGTCACTGTCACCGCGGAAGAAGACGGCCGGGAGCTGGACTGCTGGGAGAAGCGCATCGGCCTGCGCACCATGGGCATGTCCATAGAAAAGGACCAGTGGGGGGAGAGCTTTGCCCATGAGGTCAACGGGGTAAAAATTTTCGCCATGGGCGCGGACTATATTCCCGAGGACAATATTCTGTCCCGGGTCACCCAGGACCGCACCCGCCGCCTGCTGGAAGACGCCTGCGCCGCCAACTTCAACACCATCCGGGTGTGGGGCGGGGGCTATTACCCTGACGACTCCTTTTATAATATCTGCGACGAGTTGGGCCTGCTGGTGTGGCAGGACCTGATGTTCGCCTGCGCGGCCTATGACCTGACCCCGGAGTTCATCCGGAATATAGAGGCTGAGGTGGAGGACAATGTGAAGCGCCTGCGCCACCACCCCTGCATTGCCCTGTGGTGCGGCAACAACGAGATGGAGCTCTTTGGGGAGCAGGGCCTTTGGGTGGACAGCCCCCGGCGCAAGGCGGACTACATCCGCATGTATGAGTACATTCTGCCCCAGGCAGTACAGAAGAGCGACCCCCAGGCCTTCTACTGGCCGGGGAGCCCTTCCAGCGGAGGCGGCTTTGACGACCCCAACGGCCAGGCCCAGGGAGATGTGCACGATTGGAGCGTGTGGCATGGGGTGCAGCCCTTTACCGCCTACCGGCGGAATATGGGGCGGTATGTGTCAGAGTTCGGGTTTGAGAGCTGGCCCTGCCTGTCTACGGTGGAGACCTTTACCGAGCCCCGGGACCGGAACCTGTACGGGCCGGTGATGGAGCGCCACCAGCGCTGCGCCATGGGCGGGGCTCTGATGGCCGCCTATCTTCAGCAGTATTACCAGCGTCCCACAGACCTAGACGCCACCCTGTATGCCACCCAGCTGCTTCAGGCCCAGGCAGTGCGGTATGGGGTGGAGCACTTCCGCCAGGGGCGGGGGCGGTGCATGGGGGCCCTCTACTGGCAGCTTAACGACTGCTGGCCCGTGGCCTCCTGGTCCTCCATCGACTACACCGGGCGGTGGAAAGCCCTGCACTATTTTGCCCGGCGCTTCTTTGCGCCGGTGCTGCTCTCCTGCCGGGAGGAGGGTATGCTCACCCAGTCCCCCAACCTGAACGCCCAGCCGGAGGACTATGAAAAGAGCATCACCCTGTGCGTGACCAACGAGACCCGCCGCCCCCGGCAGGTGGTGGTAAAGTGGGCCCTGCGGGACCGGCTGAGCCGGATTAAGCGGGAGGAGACCATCACCCTGGGGGTCCCGGCTTTGCAGAGCGTGGAGCTGGAAAAAATTCTTCTGCCTGAGGCCGATGTGTTTGAGGACTTTGTAAGCTATTCCCTGTGGGAGAACGGAGCCAGGGTGAGCCAGGGAACCGTGCTGTTCACCCAGCCCAAGTACTACCGCTTTGTGGACCCGGGGCTGGACTGCCGGGTTGAGGGGGAGGAGATCGTTGTGACCGCCCAGGGCTATGCCCAGTGCGTGGAGCTGCGCAATGGCGGGGAGGACATGGTGCTCAGCGATAATTATTTTGACATGCTGCCGGGAGAGCGGCGGGTCAAGGTGCTGCGCGGCCAGCCCAAAAACCTGCGGGTGCGCAGCGTGTGGGATATCCGGTAAGAGCGGGGAATTTCAGGCCTCTCCCTCCCTGTCCCTGCGGGTCGTGCTTGACTTTTGAAGCCGGATGTATTATTATAGCCTTAAGTTCTCATACTAACAGCAGAGCCTTTGAGCCTGAAAAATAGAACGGCCAGCCCCTGGGGCCTTTTAGGAAGTGTAAATGTGGATAAATATGTCATTCATGGCGGCCGCCGTCTCTGCGGCTCGGTCGAAATCAACGGCGCAAAAAATGCCGCCGTGGCTATTCTGCCCGCTGTCATCCTCTCCGATTCCCCCTGCCGTATTGAAAACCTGCCCGACATTTCTGATGTAAAAAACGCCGCCTATATCCTTGAGGAGATGGGCGCGGCTGTTTCATACCCTGACCGCCACACCATGGAGATCGACCCCCGGCCCATTGCGACCCATACAGTCAGCGCCGGTGTGGCCCGGCGTATGCGGGGGTCTTACTATTTTATCGGCGCGCTGCTGGGCCGCTGCCGCCGGGCCCTTGTGCCCCTGCCCGGGGGCTGCGATTTCGGTGTGCGCCCCATTGACCAGCACCTGAAGGGCTTTGAGGCCCTGGGCTGCGAGCACAGCCTGGACAACGGCGGCATGATCTCTGTCACCGCCCCCCATGACCTGCATGGGGCCCATATCTATCTGGACGTGGTGTCGGTGGGGGCCACTATGAACATCATGCTCACCGCCGCCAAGGCCCTGGGCGTAACCGTGATTGAAAACGCCGCCCGCGAGCCCCATGTGGTGGACCTGGCCAACTTTTTGAACACCATGGGCGCGGATATCCGGGGCGCGGGCACGGATACCATCAAGATTCACGGGGTGCAGCAGCTGCGGGGGGGGACTTATGCCATTATCCCCGACCAGATTGAGGCCAGCACCTATATGCTTGCCGCCGCCGCCACCCATGGGG